>JAIRMP010000070.1 GCA_031258615.1 Spirochaetaceae bacterium
AATCCGCGACACATACATAGTGGGATGGTATCGGTCATTTTTTAAAAAATAACCGCCCGCTGTCTTCTCTGTCCCCGCGATTGGTTTAATATACCTTTCCATAAAAAATTAAGCGGTTATCATGCAATTGCCAGGCCGCCCATCAAACCGCCTCCATTGCGAGCGGTTTCTCCGCTTCCTTTTCGTGGGCCGCTATCTTTGCGTACCTGGCGCCGCCCGCAACGCCGCCGCCGCTATCAGAGCGCCCGCCGAAATTCCGCGCGTTCATTATCAGCATCTGTAAGCGGTTCTCTATGTTCGCGTAGCTTGTATCCGGGTCGTAATCGAGCGGCAGTATCTGTATGCCGGGATATTCCTCTTTGATCGGTTTGATCAGGCCGCGTCCGCAGACATGGTTGGGCAGGCAGCCGAAGGGCTGGAGGATCACAAACGACCGAACGCCCTCCGCCGCGTGGTGCAGGATGTCCGCCGCTATCAGAAAACCCTCGCCGGACTGTATCGAATGGTGAATTATGTGGTCGCTCAGAGCGGCCATTTCTTTCAGCCGCGGGGCGGGCTCGTACAGCGGATGCCGCGACGCTATTTTTTCCATCAGGTCAAGCGTGTAATCCATGTAGGCGTCCCCGCCGAAAGCGTACAGCATATCTCCCAGAGGATGGCGCACCTTAAAGTCTTTCATCTCGGAAATGGTATGAAACAGCATCAAATTCCGGTAAATATCGTACATCCGAGGCAGTTCCACCTCCATACCGTTCTTTTCCAGGTACCGCTCTATGTTGTAGTTGCTTCCTGAATGGAAGACCAGCAGGTATTCACCGGTAATAAACACCAGATTCCTCCGCGCCGTCCTGTCGTAACGCACGGCGCAAAGCGCGGTAACGGCCCTTTTGTAAGCCGCAAGCGCCCCCATCATACCCTTACGCTCCATCGCCGCGATGATCGCCTCCGATCCGGCCTCTACAACACGGTCCGTCTCCCCGCTGACAAGCTCGTAAGGGCGTACCTTGCGCCGCAGGTTGTCCAGTATTTCCAGCATTATCATACACCATGAAATCTTCACGTACGTGAGCTGGTTAAACCGGTATGCCGGATGCATATTTTTGGAGTCCACAAAGTTTGTTGACAGAATCGGTACCTGGGGAAAGCCCGCGTCGTCCAGCGCGCTTCTGGTTAAAGCCATATAGTTGACGAGCCGGCAGTCGCAAGTCGTCTTGCCCGTCCCGACGACAACCTTGTCCGGGTCGTAGCGCCCGCTTTTCAGCGCCGCTATCGCCTCGCCTATGATCATCTGGGCGGGGAAGCACGAGTCGTTGTGAACATAGCGCTTGCCGTAGCGCATCGCCTCCTTGCCGCCCAGCGGCAAGGACTCGGCCTTTAACCCCTCCCGCCTCAGCACCGCCGAAAGAATTTTGCAGAAACCGGGCGTTACGTTGGGCACAAGCACAGTCTTTATTTTCCTGTCGCGGCGCGTGTACTTGGTACTGTAGGGGTCCCCAAGCGGGACGAGCTTCCGCTCCGCCGTCTGCTTTCGCCTCTGCCTCACAGTTTCGATGAAGGAGCGGACACGTATCCTCAAGGGGCCTGAAATATCGCTTTCGTCCAGTTTCAGTATCAGCGGAGATTTACCTGACATTTCCCGCATAATCCGCGTTACCTCGTCCGTGTGGAGCGCGTCATGCCCGCAGCCAAAGCTGAAAAGTTCCACATACTCAAGGGCGGGATGTTCCGCCGCTATCACCGCACCCGCCAGCAGCAGGGCGTGGTTGTTGTTGATTATGTCGAGCCTCGTCCTGTCAAGCTTCACCTTATTCACGCCCGGCAGCGCGTCCACAGTCAGCACCGGTATGCCTATCGCGGTAAAGTATTGCGACATGTTGTGATTCACCAGCGTGTCGTACTGGTAGTGCCTGCCGGCAAGGACTACGGCGAAGCCCCCTTCCTTTTCGGTTTGGGCCATGATCCTGGCCGCCTCCCGTGTTAGGTCCGTGTTAAAAGAGGCGAGCGCCGCGTCGCCCTGGGCAATAGCCTTGCGGCAGAGGGCAGCCGGTATCCCGAAGGTTTCCTTCATGTAGCGGCACAACTGAACGTCCCGGTCCCGGCGGCTAAACCAGTGGAATACGGGGGTATCCATCGGAAGATTCCATCTCCGCGCCGGGTCATCCGAATACTTTGCGACAAGCGGGTAGCTTTTCAGCACGGGGCAGGTGTACGTGCTTTCCGGTTCGGGGTTCTGGGAGGGGAGGCGGCAGAAGAGCGGCATGAACACGCGGTCTACGCCGGCGGCGGCCAGGTCGTGCAGGTGCCCGTGAACCAGCTTCGCGGGGAAGCAAACTGTGTCGGAGGCTACAAACGGAAGGCCGTCCTCGAAGAGTTTTTGTGAGCTTGGGCGTGAAATCTCGGTCTTGAAGCCCAACGCGTGGAAGAATGTCGTAAAAAACGGCATCGTGCGCCAAAAATCGAGCGCACGGGGCAGCCCTATCGTAACGCCGCGGGAAGGAGCGAGGCTTTTGAACGGGTAGTCGCGGAAAAGCTCCCGTTCCCGCCACTTTACCATGTCGGGGACGGCATCCATGCCGGCGTTCACCCGCTTCAGCTTTTCACGGAGGGCGGGGTCTTTGGGGTCGCCTATGATTTTTCCGCGCTCGCAGCGGTTTCCTGTAAGCCATGTGAGCCCGTTGGAAAAGCGCACGAGGATACGGCTGCAATTGTTTGAGCAAAACGGGCAGCGGACATCCGATTCCTGGCTGTAATCGAAGGTTTCCAGCGCGTCAAATCCGATGAACAGGCTCTTCCCCGTACCGGCATGGTAATGTGTGGAAAAGCCGTTTTCCGCTACCTCACGTTTGGTCAAAAGCGCTATGCCTATCGCGCCCATCTCTCCCGGATAGGGGGCGCGCTCAACCGGCATACCGACGTACTGTTCCATCGCCCGCAGGACGGCGTCATTCCTGAACGTGCCGCCCTGGACGACGATCTTGCCGCCCAGCGCCGAAAAGTTCAACAGCCGCACGACCTTTGTAAACACGTTATCTATGATTGAGCGGCAAAGCCCGGCCATGATGTCGTCCGGCTGTTTGCCGTTCTTTTGCTCGGTGATGATCGTGCTGTTCATAAACACCGTGCAGCGGCTTCCCAGCTCCGCCGGATTCTTCGCGTTAAAGGCGGCCTCCGCCACCTTTTCCAGCGGGATGTTGAGCGTGTTGGCGCAGTGCTCCAGGAACGAGCCGCAGCCTGAGGAGCAGGCCTCGTTCACCGTGATGTTGGTGACAACGCCGTTATTTACGCTTATCGCCTTCATGTCCTGACCGCCTATATCCAGGATGAAGCTGACATCCGGCGCGAAATGACGGGCGGCTGTGGCGTGCGCCACCGTTTCCACCGTGTGGTAGTCCGCGCCGAACGCCCTGGCAAACAGCAGTTCCCCGTAACCTGTCGTCCCGACGGCAGCTATCTCCAGGTTGACGCCCGCCGCGTCGTACTTTCGTTTTAATTCCAGCAGACCGCCCTGAATCACCCGCAACGGCTCTCCCCGGTTGTTGGAATAGAAGCGGTCGACCACCTGCTCATCTTCGTCTATCAGAACCAGTTTGCTCGTGGTGGAACCGGCGTCTATGCCGAGGTAGACCCGCAATGTACCGCCCGTCTTGCCGGCGTATCCGGCCACAGGCGGCAGCCTGTGGCGGAGATCGAAGGCAAGCCTCTCTTCCGCGCTCGAAAAGAATTCCGGCGCCGCGTCCTCACGCGCCTCCCGCTCAGTATTCCCGCGCAGGTTGGAAAGCGCGCCAACTGCCGCCGCAATGTCCAGTTCACGGCGCTTGTCCGCGAACATCTCATCCACCGACAGGGCCGCCCCGTAAGCGATAAAGGTTTCCGGCTTCTCAGGGAGGATGCAGTCAGCCTCGCTTAAACCAAGCCGTTCGGCGAACACACGGATCAGCGTGGGGTTGAAGGTAAGCGGCCCGCCTTCGAATATGATGGGCGGTTTGAGTTCCAGGCCCTGGGCGAGGCCGCCTATTGTCTGCTTCGCTATCGCATGGAATGTGGAAAGGGCTATATCTTCCGGCAGGCCGCCCTGGTTAAAGAGCGGCTGAATATCGGTCTTGGCAAACACGCCGCAGCGCCCCGAAATCTCGTACACCGCGCTTCCTTTGGAAGCAAGCGCCTCGAAATCCTCTACCGGTATGCGGAGCAGCGCCGCAATCTCATCTATGAACGCGCCCGTACCGCCGGCGCAGCTCCCGTTCATGCGCATATCGGACGCGGTAAGGCGGCGCGTATGTTCATCATAGTAGAAAAAGACGATTTTCGCGTCCTGCCCGCCCAGCTCTATCGCCACGCGGGTTTGCGGGTAAAATGTGCGGACCGCCACCGCGTTTGCGACCACCTCCTGCACGTAGGGTGAACAGAGCGCGTCCGCTATGGGCTTTCCGCCCGAACCGCACACCGCGGCGTAAAACCGCGCGTCCGGAAATCGAAATCTTATACCTGTCAACACTGATTTAACGGTATCCGCCTGGCAGGCGTGATGCCTTTTATATACTGAATACAGAGCTTTTTTTTGTTCCGCATCCATAACAACAGCCTTTACCGTTGTCGAACCTATATCAAGGCCGAGGCGTAAAGGCGAAAAATGATTGAACATGGTTACATATTATAAAAATTCGCATATTTTTACAATATGCGCTGTTTCAGCAGCAGGGCAGGCCAGCCTGCACCGTAGGCAGGCAGGCGTAGGCATGAACTTTGTAGAAATCCTCAATGGAAATGTAGTCGGAAGGGGATTTGTACTCTATAAGATTGTACTTCCTGAATATGGCGGCAATGCTCTTTTTGATAGGTA
>JAIRMP010000074.1 GCA_031258615.1 Spirochaetaceae bacterium
CAAGCCGCTTCGCGGCTTGTGACGCAAACTTCGGAGACAACCGCGCAGCGGTTGTCCACCTTCGTCATTGCGAGTACCCATAGGGAACTGTACCCATAGGGAACGAAGCAATTCAGTGAAAGCAGGCGGGTTGGCCCTCCGATATTCACTATTCACTAGGAAGGGGGGCGCAATTTCCCCACCTTTTTCGCAAACCGCCACAACAAAGGGTGGAGTTTGCTTCGCAAACTCCTACGCAAGCCGCGAAGCGGCTTGCGCCCCTACGCTACAGCCGCCTGCGGCGTCTTTCGCTACCCCCAACCGGGACATCATCGCCCCAGCCCCATACCAACGCTAGGAGTTTGCGGCGGAAATTCCCGAAGCGGGCGCCTTGAACAGGGCGCGGATCGCGGCGGAAAGGGTTTTTACGCGGGTAATACCCGGCTCCGCTTCCTGGGAGGCGCCTTCCGCCGGGCTTTTGTCGGCGGCGGGGCAGACAAAGCTGTCAAAGCCGAGGCTGCGTGCGGTCTTTATGCGGCCCGGCAGACGGCGTACCGGCATCAGCTCGGCGGCAAGCGTCAGTTCGCCGGCAAGAGCGGAGCGGGGAGGCAGGCTGATTCCGGTGCGGGCCGAATATATGCTGGCGGCAAGGGCAAGCTCCACGCCTACCTCGTTGATCCTGATGCCGCCCGCCACGTTTACATAGATGTCATGGTCGGAGAGCCTCAGGCCAACGCACTTTTCTATCGTCGCGGCGATGCGCGATACGCGGGCCTGGTCTATGTGCCCCGAAAATACACGGCTCACAGAGCCTTTCGCCGGGACGGTGAGCGCCTGAATCTCGACAAGCAGCGTGCGGCTCCCCTCAAGTACGGCGGCGGTAGCGACGCCGGGCGGCAGCGCCCCCTCACGGCGCACAAGAAACAGCAGGGAGGGGTCTTCGACGGCAGAGAGCCCCCCGGCGTCCATTGTAAAAATCCCGATCTCGTCAACCGAACCGAAACGATTCTTCGATGCCCGCAGAAAACGCTGTTCACCGTCCGTCTGCTCGAAGTAAAGCACCGTGTCAACCATGTGTTCAAGGGTTTTTGGGCCGGCGATCACGCCGTCCTTCGTGATGTGGGCCGCCAAAAAAAGCACCGCGTCGTGATCCTTTACCCATGAGATGAGCTCAAACGAACAGTACTTCAACTGACTCAGCGTTCCCGGCACGAGGCCGGCTTCCGCCGTGTACAGGGTCTGCACGCTGTCTATGATGACGATTACGGGATGAAGCGCGTCCATCACCGTCAGTATGTCTTCCAGCGTACCCGAACAAAAGATTTCTATGCGCTCGCAGCGAAGGCCGAGTCTGTCCGCCCGCATCTTCACCTGCCCTGCCGACTCTTCGCCGGAAACGTACAGCACACGCCCGCGAGTTTCCGCCCTGGCCGCCGTTTGCAGCAGCAAGGTAGACTTGCCTATGCCCGGCTCGCCGCCCACCAGCACGGTGGAACGTTTCATAATGCCGCCGCCAAGCACCCGATCCAGCTCCGGGGCGCCGCTTCCGATCCTCGCGCCCTCCTGGCTGTCAACCTGCGACAGCGGGAACGACTGCGGGACGGCGGAATGTTCGGCGCGGACGGCGGACTTGCCGCTCACAGCAGTCTCCACAAGGCTGTTCCACTCGCCGCATTCCGGGCAGCGTCCCAGCCACTTTGGTTCCTCGTGCCCGCAGCCGGAACATACGAAAACCATACCCTTTTGTTTATTTTTTTTCATTTTTTTGCATAATACCGCCGGCGGCTAAAAAGAGTCCGGCGCTTTTGCGTTACCGCCGAACACCGCACGCCGTTTTGTGAGCAGCCGCCATAAAAAAACCGTAGTTTGCGCCTCCGCAAACTACGGAAATAACCATTGCGCGCCCGTTCAGCGCGCGGCGTTAGTCCGCTTACTTCTTGCGGGACGCGGCAATAACCGTCCGGGACAACGAAGAAGTTATCGCGCTGAGCGCCGACCGGACGGTCTGGCTCTTGTCTATGGCCTCGCGGTAACGGCTTTCAGTCTGCGCGATCACCGCCTGATCAGCCGTGCCGCGCGCGCCGGCAAAGTCCTGGTCAAGCTTGTTTATGTCCACCCCGGCGGGGCGTGAACGGCGGGCATTGTTCAGGGTCTGCTCCGTCTCGGATAGCGCGTTCTGCATCGCCCTTATAGCGCCGTCCGCCTCCTCTCGTATGCGGGCTGCGGCGGTGCGGCTGTCACTGACAGCCTTTTCCGCGAGGGATTGAGCGTCAGCCGCAAAACGTTTGGCATCCTCGTAACGCTTTGTGTCAGCCGCATCCTGCATCTGGGACAGCGCTTCACGGGCGCGGGCAAGCGCGTTTGCCGCGTAGTTTACCACATCAGGATCGTTTTCCGCCCTGCTGACCGCCGCAACCGCGTTGTTCATCTCTTCAACCGGCGGCTTTGCACAGCCAGTCAACAGCGCCGTCACCACAATAAACACCAAAAAAACATATTTCAGCCGAATCATCACTAATATCTCCTTAAAACCGGTATTTCAAAACCTTACAGTCATTATCGGTTCTGCTTATATAAAAATACAGTAACTATAGGCAAGTGGGAAGGGGTGTAGATATTTTTTTATGGTAAATCAGGATTAAGCATTCCTGATGAGAGCGAAAGGCAGTGTGTAAAAAATGGCTTTTCGACATCGGTTACCCATAGATTGCTTTCTGCTTTTGTCTTCAAAGTAAGCATCGCCTGGGCCGTCTCGATATTCCAGCGCATCCCTGACCTTTTTAGCCTGTCTTGGAGTACGATTTTATCGAGGACGGCTAACAGCCAACTCCCGCAACCGCCCCAACAATGGCTCAACGCTGCCCGATCAGGCTTGGATCGACTGCCCGATCAGGCCTGGATCGGCCTCCCGATCAGGCCTGGATCGGCCTCCCGATCAGGCTTGGATCGGCCTCCCGATCGGGCTTGGATCGGCCTCCCGATCAGGCTTGGATCGGCTGCCCGATCAGGCTTGGATCGGCCTCCCGATCAGGCCAGGATCGGCCTCCCGATCAGGCTTGGATCGGCCTCCCGATCAGGCTTGGATCGGCCTACCGATCAGGCTTGGATCGGCCTACCGATCAGGCTTGGATCGGCCTACCGATCAGGCTTGGATCGGCGGCCCGATCAGGCTTGGATCGGCCTACCGATCAGGCTGGACAACCGCTGCGCGGTTGTCTCCGGAGTTTGCGGCGCCAGCCTGACGGCTTGCTTACCGCAAACTCCAGGCCTAAGCGTGTAACCCGTTCTCTTTCACGCTTGGCGAATATCAAGGACAATGACTCAGCTACTGGCGTATGTTTGGTGCAGGCTGGCCTGCTGCGCGGTTGTCTCCGGAGTTTGCGGCGCACTGTGCGCTTGGACAACCGCTATGCGGTTGTCCAAGCAAACTCCAGGCCTAAGCAATACAGAAGGGGCGTCATGGGTGGGCGGTGGGTTGCGTGAAAACGGGTAGACGCTTAAACTGGAAAAATACGGAGGAAGCGATGTCCAATATAAAAAACATACCGCGAAACAAATCTTTTTTGATACGCGGTTTGAGGAAGTTGTTTGAGCACCGGGCCTTGTGGATGTATTTTTTGCTTGACGAGGCCAAAAAAAACGGACTGGACGGCCACAGCTTTGCGCCGCAGGCCATACGGCGCTGCGGCCTGTACCAGGGCGGGCAGGCGGCGAATAAGGGTACATCTTCCAGCCTTAAGGTGCTGAAACGGAAGCTGTTCAAATTTCCCGGAAAGTCGATTTTTGAGATGAAAATCCTGCGTTGCACGAACGATAACTTTGACGTGGATTTTTATTACTGTCCGCTGGTAAATGCTTGGCAGATGCAGGGCTGCAACGACAGCGACATAAGCGCGATGTGCGACTTTGCAATGTGCGGCGACTGCGGGATTGCCGAGGCTTTTGGCTGCGAACTTGATCTGCCAAAGACGATAGCGCGCGGCGATGATCGCTGTTCTATAAGATTTAAGCGAAAAAAATAGCGTTTGGAACTGCTCGGCATAAAAAACCCGTTTGGCGGGCCCGTCTACCGCGTTGATTCGTGCACAAGCACTATGGACGAGACGCGGCGGCTTTGCGGGGAAGCGCCGCACGGGACGGCTGTAATGGCCGCCCTGCAAACGAGGGGGCGCGGGCGCTTCTCCACACGCGCCTGGACGGCTTCCGCCGGTAAAAACCTTACCTTTACACTGATACTGCGCTATGACGGATTTTTTTCCGTGCCGGCGGCAATCACACTGCGCTCCGGCATTGCCGTTGCCCGCGCGATAGAAGCGCTGGAGCCGGCTTTGGCGTCGCGGGTGGCGGTAAAATGGCCCAACGACGTGATGCTGGGAAACAAAAAATGCGCGGGGCTGATCGCCGAATCGGACGGCAGCGCTGTGCTGCTGGGGATTGGCGTGAATGTCGCGGAGGACTTTGAAAAGGCCGGGGCGGAGGCGCCTAACGCCGTGTCTATCGCCAGCGAGTTGTACGCGCTGGACACGACCGCCGCGGCTGCCTATGCGGAAGCGCCCCACAGAGTACCGCTACTCCTTGAAAAAATACTGTTCGCGCTGTTTGATACGCTTTCCGCCGGTTTTGATCGCCTTTGGCGGGAAGAATTTGAAAAACGGCTCTACCTGAAAGGCCGGATGATCAGCTTTGTTGCCGGCAGTGCCGCCGCGCCCCATACCGTGACAGGCACGCTCACCGGCATAGACTCTGACGGCGCGATCCTTGTCATTCCCGCCGGAAAAACCGAAGCGGAAGCCTTTGCCGCCGGGGAAGTATTAACAATTAACAAAAGAGTATACACGGATTAGCGGATGCGGGAAGTACCGGTTATTTTGCGAATTTTTTTTAAAAAAAATGAAAAAAAATTTTACCGGGCGTGAACTGCGGCGGGCATATTACAAGCACCTTCGGAACGCCGTCATCGGTCCCCGTCTCGGAATGTTGAATCGCCTTTACAACATTTAGCACACCCTGTGAAACATCGTAAGGCGATGGGTTAAAACGTCGTTTTAAGTCGTTGGTTCCAAGCATAACGGCGACCAAATCCAGCGGTTTATGGCTTTTCAGTATGGGGACAACATAGCGCAGCCCGTTTCTATCCAACTCAATAGGATCGTCAAAAGAACTCGTCCTGCCGTTAAGCCCCTCCTCGTCAACCCACCAGCCGGGGTCATCGCCGCATCCCTCGTTGAGTATACGCTCCAGCGCCCTGGGCCAGCGGATCTTGTGATCATAGCGTTTGCCGGAAGCGGGAATATAACCATAGTGTTTGAATCACCATAACAAAGTATAGTTTTCATAAAATCCTCATTCGTCCGCCGTGCGGAGGCTATTTACCCCCTCATTTTCCCTACGCATAGCGGGCGCCGCTTCATGCTCCTGGGCGGTAGAGGGTAATCCCCGAACAGCCGGCGTTTTTGCATAAGTCCCGGATAGAAACCTTACGCGCCGGGTGTACCTTATCCGGTGCGATGTCCATTAACGGCAAAAGCACAAAGCCCCTCTCATGGAGAAGGGGATGTGGTATGGTCAGTTTTTCAGTCGCCATAACCAACTCTCCGTAAAACAAAATATCCATATCCGCCGTTCTTGGCCCCCATTTTACGGTACGTCTGCGTTCCAGAGCGTTTTCTATGCGCATACACACATCAAGAAGCTGAAAAGGGTCCATGATTGTCGTAATTTCCACCGCGCCGTTCAAAAAATCATCCTGATCCGCATAACCTACCGGCTTCGTTTCGTAAATGGGCGATACGGCGTTTAACGTGATGCCGGGGGTGTTTTTAAGCATATCAACCATATCCATGATATGTTTTTGCCTGTCTCCCATGTTGGAACCAAGCCCTAAATATGCGGTTTCATCCTTCAAGGCTGTTCATTTTCTCCCTTGAGCGTTCCATCTCTACGGCGACATAACTCAAATGCTTTGCCACAGGCGCCCACGGCTTTTTCACGGTGAGTTTGACCGACTGCGCCAGAGTATAGTTTTCAAAGATCATTTTGATGAGCCTAGATGCGACGGTCTCTATTAAATTAAACGATACGGACTTCATAAATTGCTCAATATCGCGGCATAGATAGCCGTAATGGATAGTCTTTGCCGCATCATCGGATAAAACCGCTTCTTCCGCGCTGAAAACAATTTCGGCGGATATGACAAACAACTGCCCCAGCGCCTTTTCCTCAGGATGTACGCCGTGATTTGCGAATACTTCAAAGTCTTTGATGATGATTTTGTCCATATTGCGGCCCTAAAACTGTCTCGTGATCTTGTCCGTCATGACCGCCGCCCGCCTGTTCTGCTCCACGTCGTGTACGCGGATAATATCAACGCCCTTGATAATCCCGATTACATTGGCGGCGATGGAGCCTTCAAGCCTCTTATCCACCGGCAGTTCCAGCGTGAGTCCTATCATTGATTTTCGGGATATGCCCAGCAGTACGGGAAATCCAAGGTTTCTAAAAAGTTCAAGGTTTCCCATAATCCTGATATTGTGCTCATACGTTTTTCCAAAGCCTATGCCGGGGTCTATAATGATGTTTTCTTTTTTTATTCCGCTTTTTACAGCGAGTTCTATGCTCTGTTCCAAGTCTTTTAACACATCTTCGAGCAGGTTTTCGTATTCGGGCAGCTTTTTATTGTGCATGATACAGACAGGCGCTTCGTGCCGCGCCGCAACGCCCGCCATTTCCGGGTCCGCCTTCAAGCCCCAAATGTCGTTTATGATATGCGCGCCGGCATCCAGCGCCGCCTCCGCTGTTTTTGCGTGCCAGGTATCGACAGATATTGGCACGTTGTACTTTTGCGACACGGCTTTTATCAAAGGAACCACCCTGTCTATTTCCTCGTCTACATCAACCGGGGCAAAGCCGGGGCGGGTCGATTCTCCGCCTATATCTATGATGTCCGCACCCTCTGAAATCATTTCCGACACATGGGAGAGCGCCTCCTCCATTCCGGCATACCTGCCGCCGTCCGAAAAAGAATCCGGCGTTCTGTTTAAAATCCCCATGATATAGGTTTTCTTTCCCCAATCGAATTTTACGCCGTTTACTATCATATCCCGCATCTTTGCCTCCTCTCTTTTCTAGGCGGCGTCCGCTCCGTCTGCCTTATTCTTTTATCAGAGCGAACACTTCGTTTCTTGTCCGCGTGTCGTTTCTGAATACCCCCCTAACCGCCGATGTAACGGTTCTTGCCCCCGGTTTTTTAACGCCCCGTATACTCATACACATATGTTCCGCGTCCACCACCACCGCCACGCCTTCCGGTTCCAGACATTCCATGATGGTGTCGGCAACGGAGCTTGTGAGTCTTTCCTGCAACTGCGGACGTCTTGCGATGCAGTCCACTATTCGCGCAAGTTTGCTGAGTCCCGTTACTCTGCCGTTTTTGGGGATGTACGCGACGCTTACTTTTCCGAAGAACGGCAAAAAGTGATGCTCGCACATTGAAAAAAAGCTGATATCTTTTACCAGCACCATTTCGTCATGTTCTATATTGAAAAATGTCCGCATATGTATTTTAGGGTCTTCCCCTAACCCTGAAAATATTTCGGCGTACATTCTCGCTACCCTGTCCGGCGTGTCTACAAGCCCTTCTCTTGCGCTATCTTCGCCTATAGCCTCTATTATCATTTTCACCGCTTCACGGATTTTATTCTGATCAACCATAGGTCCCTCCCTTTCTCGCGGTTCATGGAATGAGTATGCCGCCGTGAAGCAAAAGAGTCTAGCGCCCGGCGGGGCTGGCAGCAAACGGTGCAACGCGGCAAGCCTCCGTCATTTCCAGGCGCGTAGCGCCGAAGAAATCCAGGCGAGTCGACTCGACAAGCCGGATGGAGTTTGCGTAGAAAGCCGTAGGCTTGTGTAGCAAACTCCTATGGCAAGCCTCCGGCTTGCCACGATTGCTTCGCTTCGCTCGCAATGACGACGGGCGGACGCTGCGCGCCTCGCAAAACCCCACAGCAACGGCAGGCTTGCCACCCGATCTAAAAGCGAGTTATTGCCAATTTCAGGCTAATCGTTTATGATCCTGATGAATGAACTATTTTGATTTACCTGTGTATCAGCACAAAGACTTGATTCTCGCGGCTCTGAAGGAGAGCCAGGTTATTGTCGTAGAAAGTCCCGCAGGATCGGGAAAGACGACACAGCTTCCGGTGATCCTGTATAACGCCGGTTTTGCGAGCAACGGCATGATAGGCGTTACCCAGCCGCGGCGTATAGCCGCGTTGTCCGTGAGCGAGTATATCGCCAGAGAAATGGGAGAAACGATCCCCGGTCTTATCGGCTACAAGATGCGTTTTGCCGACATGACCGAACCAAAAACAAAGATAAAAATTATGACGGATGGTATCCTGCTTCAGGAACTGAAGCTTGATCCCTGGCTTTCAAAGTATGACTGCATCATTGTGGACGAGGCGCACGAGAGGAGTCTCACGATAGACTTTATTCTCGGACTGCTGAAACGTATACTCGAGGTGCGGGTGGACTTTAAAGTGATTGTTTCTTCCGCTACGATAAATACCAGCGTTTTTTCGGAGTATTTCGGTGAATGTCCCGTGGTCAAGATTGATGCGATAACGTACCCGGTAACCCTGGTCTACGAACCGCCGGCAGCGCTGCCCCCCGATCATCCGCCAGTGCCTCCCTCTGAACTTCTTCTAAACAAGATAACGGTGATTGTGGATCGTTTCATCAGCGAAAAGCGTCCGGGCGACATCCTCATACTGCTGCCCGGTGAAAAGATTATAAAGGACTGCATCACGCTGCTGGACGAGGGTCCCGTGGGGCGAAAACTCCACCTGATCCCGCTGTACGGCAGGCTGGGTAAAGATGAGCAGGAGCGAGTGTTCGAGAAGACGCCCTGGGGCAAGACTAAGGTTGTTGTCGCAACCAACATCGCCGAAACATCCGTTACTATAGACGGCATCACGGCGGTAATCGATTCGGGGCTCTCAAAACTGAACTACTACAACCCTAAGACTTTCACCTCAAGCCTCGTCGAGGGGCCTATATCAAAGGCGTCCTGCAACCAGCGGAAGGGACGGGCGGGGCGTACAAGGCCGGGAAGCTGCTACAGACTCTACTCAAGGCGCGACTTTGAAAGCCGTCCGCTATTTACCACAGAGGAGATATACCGCACTGACCTTTCAGAGGTCGTGCTGCGTATGGCGGAACTTGGCGTTACAGCGTTTGAGGAGTTTGACTTTATTTCCACTCCGGGACGTGAGGGCATACGCTCCGCGGTCGAGACCCTCAACCTGCTGGGCGCCCTTGAAAGCAATAACTCGCTGTCCAAAATCGGAAAGATGATGACGGAATTTCCGCTTTCTCCCCGTCAATCGCGTATCATTGTCGAGGCGATTCTGAATTACCCCGATGTTACCGAGGAAACGATCATAGCGGCGGCCTTTCTCTCCACGCAGAGCCCCTACGTGCTGCCGGCCAGTGAGGAAATTGACGCGCGGCGGGCGCACCATTTCTTCCGCGACAGTGCGGGCGACTTTGTCTCGTACCTCAAGCTGTTCTACGGGTACAAAGAGGCTGATGACAAGCTGCTTTTTTGCGAAAAAAACTACCTGGACGAAAAGGCAATGTCGGAAATCGAAAATGTGGTGGCCCAGCTTGAGATTATCGTGTCGGACATGGGTGTCCCTGTCCTGTCAGGCGGGCCTATCGACGACTACCTCTCCGCCATTGCCCGCGGCCTTATCCAGTTTGTCTGCGTAAGGCAGAGCCGGGACGTATACCGCAGCCTTACCGCGGAGCGCATCCTGATTCACCCCGGTTCCGTCATGTTCAAGATGGACCCTAAGTATATTGTCGCAGGCGAGATTATACGCACGGCCCGTATGTATGCCAGCTCCGTATCGCCGCTGTCGGAAAAAATACTGGAACGGCTGGGAGGTAAGCTTATGTCGCAGCTTGGGTTTGGTTCGAGGAAAGAGGCGGGCAACGCGGCTTCCGGCGGCATCAAATCAATGGCCGGGGTACGGGACATTACAAACAACATCAGAATCTCAGGCGAAATTTTTTCAATCGGAAAAATAAAGGGCAAAAAGCGCATAATCCTTCCCTGGGAACGGCTTTCTCTGGTAAAGGACGAGGCGAAGCGGCTTGCATCGGCTCCCGGAGGCGAGGCTATATTCAAAGGGCTCAAGGGCTGTATCACGATTAACGACGAGTACAAGCTGTTGGAGGGCGAAAAACTCTCACTGATACTGCGTCTGTCCGCTTCACTGGAGATAGAAGAGCCGGAAAAAAAAGAGTGGCGGAGGAAGGAATTTTCGTCAGAGCATGACCTGCCCGCCCTGCTCGCGGCTTTGCCCCTTGTACTTGCGCCCGCGCTATGGAAAACTACCAAAAAAGACCTGGGCTTTATAGGTCTGACAACCAACGGGGCTGGCATTTACCACCTGACCTGTTCACGCGGCTTTCACAGCGCGCTGAATGAGAGTCTTGCATCCTTGGAAAGTCTGATTGACGAACTGGGCGAGGTGGTGGACCTCAACGACAAAAATATCGTAAACCAGACATTCCGCCGCCTGTCGGACTACCTGGCCTAGCTTCACGCATAAAAAATCGCCGCAAGGCGATTTTTTTTGTGGAGGTGTGCGGACATCAAATCGGTAACTGCCGCCACGTTGTGTTAAACCAGACTCCGGGGGTATAATGGCGGGGTGAACGGCTCCATGTTGATTGCGGGCTCCGGGCCCGAACTGGTAAGCGCCCTTGCTGACGAGGCGGGGAGGCGCGGCATAAAAACGGCACTGTCGCTGATCCCCGGAAACAGTGATCCGCGCCGCCTTGTGTCCGGCGCCGCAACAGAACGAGTCGCGCCGCTGGACTGGAATCCGTGCAGCCCCATCTCCGCCCGCAGCCTTATTTTAGCAGCGGAAAATAAAAACGGACCTGTTGTCTCCGGTATAATCGTCTGCGCCGCCGCCAACAGCGCCGAAATGCGCGCTTTTTCCCCGGCCGGAATCGATTTTGTTGTCAACAACCATATCAAATCGTATATGTTTCTGACCAATGAACTTACCAGGAGTTTTCGCGCAAGACATAACGGCACGCTTGTCTTCGTGCTGCTGGAAGGACAGTCGCCGGGTATCCTGGCCGCTCCCGTTTTTAGCGCATTCAAAAGTTTTTCGGACAGTATGCTCGCGCAGTCCAACCCGGAGTATCTCAGTACGCTGGCCTTTTCTTACGAAGAAAAAAATATTCCCAAAATAAATGAATACGCCGCGTATATTTTCAAAATCATTGAAGAAAATAAAAAAAAGGATCGTGCCAGGTGGTTCAGGTTTACAAAGTTAAAGATGCGCCCGCCGGCGGGTTTAATCCGCAGCATCATGGACAGTAAAGGTTTTCTCTAACTATTCTTTTTGATTTTTCAATATGTTGTATAAAAAACAGACTTTTTCTCTTGTATGTGGTTTTTAACGCGAATGCCGAATGCTTGACTCTCTCTATAATAACGGCTATTATTAAATAAATTGGTCCAGTAGCTCAGTGGATAGAGCGGCCGCCTCCTAAGCGGCAGGTCGGCCGTCCGATTCGGCCCTGGATCAAATACTCAGGAGTAGTATGCCGGTAGAACAGTCATTTCCTATTGTGAATTTTCCGCAGGGGGCGGTAATTTTAGAACCTGACAACAGGCCCAGCGAATGTTTTTATGTTATTCGTAGCGGTAAGGTGAAGGTTTCGGATACACCGGAACGGGTAATGGTCAACGGTGCGGAATGTCTTGAAAGCGGCGATTTTTTTCCCATTGTATCGACCCTGGCGCAAAAACCCAACCGTTTAACGGCTGTTGCCGAGACGGATGTTACGTTGACAGCCGTTTCAAAAGATAATTTCACCGCCTTCATAGAAGAGAACCTGCCGGTTTGTACAAAAATACTCAAGCATCTTTCGTCGCGCCTGCGTATTCTTAACGAAGAACTCGCCTATGGTGAAAAAGAGGTTCCGCCCACGGCGGATTTGGCGCGTTTGTATGATTTCGGAAAATATTATTTGAGACGGAATCTTTTCCGCAGTGCATACTGCGCGTTTTACCAGTATTTAAAGTACTGCCCGGAAGGTGAAAATGTTGAAAGCGCGCGAAAATATCTGCGCAGATTTTCGTCATACGCACACGGTATAAAATTTGATTATTATGAAAAAAATATTATACGCGAATATCCGATAGATTCCGCCATTTTTTTTGAATACGAACCGAGTGACGGGATGTATATAATACGCAGCGGCGCAATTAAAATAACCAAAATTGCCAACGATAAAGGAGTTGTGCTTGCTGTTCTTAGACCTGGCGATATACTGGGTGAGATGGGCCTTATCGATTCAAAACCGCGTTCGGCAACGGCGATTGCTTACACGGACTGCGAAATCATGGCGATAGCGCGCACCGCTTACCTGCCCATACTGAAAAACGGCGCTGATATAACCGATAAAATTTGTGTAACGTTATCAAAACGCATATGCGATATGCATGATAGAATTTACAAGGATAAACCTTTATAAAGTGCCTGTAAGAAAAGCCTTAACTTTTGCCGTGTTTATTTTGTCGGTATATACCCTTCCGGCACAGGATGGCGGGGGGACTGACGCCGCCGTACCCGCCCCAGCAGCGTCTGCCGCGCTTCCTCGTTCTTTCCGCGGTTTCGAGCTTGGAATGCCGCTTGAAGAGCTCAAAACATCGCTGGCAGCGGATGCCGCGTTCACGTTCCGCGGCGACCGTGATGTTTCGTTTCTTCCTGACTCAAATCAAAACCTGGTTGACAGCGCGGGACGAGACATAATAAAACGCGCCTTCTTTCAAATTAAAGATGACGCTGTTTTTGTTATGACTTTTGAAATGAATACTGAAAAAATGGATCACTATTCGGTATTTACAACATTTTCCGCCAAGTACGGACCGCCGATCACGCTCAACCCAAAACAGTCAGTGTGGGAAGATGGTGAAACCCGCATATATATCGAGCGTCCGCTGACGGTAAAGTACATTGACAAAAATGTTTTCGATCGTATAGTGAGAGACTCTCATCTTGCCGAGTCTGGGGCGGTAATACAGCGTCAGGAATTCCTTGAAGGGTTTTGAAAAAATTCAAATTCAAAATCCGTTAACCCGGAAGATGCCGTTTTGCGCGTATTCTTCCCGCAAATTTTATAAGTACTTTATAAGTGCATAGGAGTATTTTACGATGAAAGAGAAAAGATCGGGGAGCTCGTTTAACTCCCTGCGCGGTGAACGAAAGCTGGAATCGGTATTCCTGTTTACCACCGGCAAATGCAACGCGAAATGCGCGATGTGTTTTTACGCGGATGACATGGAAAAAAAGGCCGCGGATCTGTCATTCGATGAAATAAAAAAACTGTCCGAATCCGCCGGGCGTTTCAACCGACTTTGGCTGTCCGGCGGCGAGCCTACGCTCCGTGAAGACCTGCCTGAAATTATCGAAATGTTCTACAGGAACAACGGTATCAAGGACATTAACTTTCCGTCAAACGGCATTAAAACCGATCTGCTTGTCGGCTGGCTGAAACGCATACGAAAGAACTGTCCTGCCTGCAACGTTTCGATCAGCATATCCTTCGACGGTTTTGGCGAAACGCATGACAGACAGCGCGGCGTGGCAAGTTTTTACAAGGCCGCCGAAACCCTGAAAAAGATAGACGACAACTTCAGGGACGATGGCAGGGTGATAAAAAATATTGCCACCGTGATCACGAAGTATAACGTGGCGGAACTGCTGGATTTTGTCATGTGGGTGTACGGGCGCTTCAACGTTTCTACCCATACGATAGAGGCGGCGCGCGGGATAACACGCGAGGACGGCGTAAAGGTTGTTACGGAAAAGTCCCTTCGCGAGATTCAGGACGCGCTCGCGCCCTACTATTTATTGTACGCCAAGCGTATAGGCGAGGGCATGAACGCGGTGGGGAGGGGGCTCACCGAGTTTTTTTACGTGGGGCTGATGCGCGCGATGTACAACATACGCGCCCAAAATATTGACAAGCCCACCTGCTGGAACATGGACTGCACGGCGGGCGAGACCACGCTTGTGCTGGACTACGACGGGCGTTTCCGCGCCTGCGAACTCCGCGAGCCAATCGGCAACGTAAAGGATTACGGTTATGACATCCGGAAAATCATGCAAAGCGAGGCAATGAAGGCCGAGGTTGACGCGATAGGGCACGGGTACAAGGCAAACTGCTGGTGTACCCACGGCTGCTGGATAATGTCGTCCATAGTGTTCAACCCGCTCAAGATGCTGTCAAAGCTGTTTGCCGCCAACAGGGAAACCAGGAAGCTTAACCGCTCGATGGAGATAAACGAAGCCATCCTTGCCGGTCTTGAAGAAAAGTACGCTCTGGACCGAGGCAAACTAAGGGAATTGGGAGTTTTATGAAAATACTTCTTGTAACACGCGGCTCGCAGGGGGATATTTACCCTTACCTGCGGCTGGCGAAGGAACTCGCGGCGCGTTCCCACGCCGTTACACTTAATCTGCCCAAAGCTTTTGAGAAGTACGCCAGGGATGCGGGGCTTAACTACACGATTCAGGGGCAGGACGACATAAGCGGCATGATGGAAAACGAGCTTGACACGAAGGAGCTTTTGGACTGGACGCATCGCGTGATCGACAATCAATTCAGGGAGTTGATACCGCAGCTGCGGGAACACGATATACTGGTGGCCTCGAACACCGAATTCGCGGCGCCCAGCATCGCGGAATACCTTGAAAAGCCGTATATCCGCACCGCTTACGGCCCGTTCATACCGAGCCGCGTTATACCGCCTCCCGTCTTTCCGTGGCCCAGACCTCATCCTGTGTTGAGGCCCGCCCTATTGTGGGCGCTGTTGAACGGCGGCCTCAACCTGATGGTAAAGAAAACGCTAAACAGGCATCGCGCCGCGCTCGGAATGCCGCCTATACGGGATCAGGCGAAGCACGCCCCGGAAAAATCGTTCAATTACCTCATGTACAGCCCTTCTTTGGGATCCGTTGACCCGGAATGGCCTTACAAATGGGCGATAGGCGGCTATATTTTTAACGATGATATGTCTTATGACGAGAATATTTACCGGAATTTCACCGATTTTATGGAAAAAGACGGCAAGAAGACGGTTTTTTTTACGCTTGGGAGTTGCAACGCCAACGATCATGAACGTTTTGCGGAAAAACTGTTTGCCGTGTGCAGGACGCACGGCTATAAGCTGGTAATAGGCTCAGGCTGGTGCAAGCTGGGTTCCATACTTCCGCGCCACGATGACCTGTTTCTGTTGGACTCGGTACTTCCGCACAAATTGGTGTTTCCGCGCTGTTCCGCGATAATTCACCACGGCGGAATAGGCACAACGCACAGCGCGGCCCGCTCCGGCAGGCCGCAGATGATTCAGCCGCTGTTCCTTGACCAGTGGTATTGGGCGGAGCAGACGAGAAAGCTGGGGGTCGGACCGGGCAAGATAGACATGAAGAGATGCGGGTACGCCCAGTTTGAACGGAAAGTGCTTGACCTGGTAAACAACGAGAACTACGCGCGGGAGGCCGCAGCCTTGGGCGAAAAGATTCGCGGCGAAAACGGCCTTGAAAACGCCTGTAAGCAGATAGAAGCCGGCGCATAACATACCCCAATATATCTGTTAGAAGCTATAGAAGTAACCGTTTGCTGCCTCTTGATGGTTTTGAGCCGCCCGGAGATCGAATCCAGGACCCACGCCTTAAAAGGGCGTTGCTCTACCGACTGAGCTAGCGGCCCGTACAATCATACGCCGCAATGCTGCGGCGTATGATTCAGCATAACATATTTTTTAAAAAAAGGTCAACTACCCGATCCGGTACGGGAAGTATACGATTTTTCCTTCCCGAATATCGTTATATGGCGGGATTGGTAAGTATTCAGTCGAGGGGAAAAGCTGGTAAATTTGCGCGAATTTGCACGAATTCATTGCACGAATTCATTTGACATAACGGTAAAAACAGGAACAGTTTACAGCCCAAATCTCAGGCGGCGGCAAGAACGAAACCGCAGTCTGGTCGTTGCAGGGATCGTCCGGCGGCGGGAGGCAGAGCAGGTGTACCGGAGCATAGTCCCGCCGATTGACGGCATAAGAAGCGTTTTACCTGTATAACAAGCCCGAACTGCGGCAAAATGCCACGGAAAATATATCGTTGGCGAGGAAATTATCGTTCCGGCTGTTTCCGGCGCCAAGCCCGCTACTGCGGGCGCGGCGTATACAGTCTTGTTAGGCAAAATCCGCTACGCGG
>JAIRMP010000106.1 GCA_031258615.1 Spirochaetaceae bacterium
GCGGCGGTGGAGGAAACGAAGTTTCCACGGGGACGGCTGCCTTGTGCGGTTCATGTAAAAATTCCTCCTTGACAGGGCGCGGGGCAAACAGTACGGCGGAGGATGCGCTAAGGCAGATAGAGGAGAAGGGCTATCATGTCCCTTATGAGAAGGTGGGCGTAGTCTTTGACACGGAGAAGAGGACGCTAAAGGACTGGCTCGTAGCTTCGCCTTAACAATTAGCAATGGTGAATTCAGGATGATAAGGGCGCCGGACCGTCTTCCCCATCCTTATTTGGTAACTATCACTGGGTTATATAGCTCCACACTTCCTTTTCGTACCATTCCGCGCGGTAGGGGAGCGGGCGGTATTTGTGGAGGTTCCTGTTGTACTGACAGTTGGAGAGCACCCGTTTAAGCCGGTACGCGACCTCAAACGCGCCGGAATAGCCCATATAGTTGTTTGACGGCAGGAATAGCGGGAATACGGGTATCCCGTGCTTGCTTGTAATGTTGCCGCTTCCCGTATGGATTACAAGGACGTCGGGTTTTAGCCGGCGCACGATGTTGGCCTGTTCAAAAGGCTGCTGGGAGGCCACGTTGATAAAGGTTTTGTCCGTGTTTTTGCCTATCTCCATGAAGGGCTTCATAAATTCGTCAACGTGGTGCGCCTTGTAGCCGGCTATCTCAAGGCCAAGGTCCTCCAACAACTCGCCGGTCACAAATATCCGTATCTCCCCGCCTGAAACGTACGCTCGTTTGCCTTTTAAGGCGGCGCGGTACGGTTCGAGCGCCGCGTCTAGGGCGGCGTCCTCCTTTTCTATCAGCGCCCTGGCCCTATCCTCAATGCCGAAGAACCTCGCGATCTCCAGGAGCCAACTGGCGGTGGACTTTCTGCCTATCGGCATAGAGCCTATGATGTGCGGGATGCCGAAGTGCTCCTTGATGTGACGGAGGTAGTAGTCATCATGGGTGGCGCAGATGCTGACGTTGAGGGCCGCGTCCAGGACGCGGCGAAAGTCACGCGGGCGGGTGTAACAGGGCAGGAAGTTCACGTTCAGTTCCAGCGCGTTAAGGAGGCGCTGGAGTTCCACCTCGTCGGCGCGGCCCATGGAGCCTACGTTGCACACGTTCACGGTATGGCTCTTCTTGTAGTCCCACAACAGGTCGTCCAGTTTGTTGCCCGCGACATAGCTTTCCCGCTCAATGCGGCGGGAGCTGAGGTTTTTAAGGATGCCGTTGTACACCGCGTCGTAGGCGGTGGCCATAAGGCGCGTCTTGAAACCCTCGCAGTTTACCGACACGAGTTCCGCCTGAACGTCGGTCTGGAGGCTTTCCAGGATCGCGTCCACATCGTCCCCGATCAGCGCCGGTACGCAGGAGCTTGCGACGACTATCGCCTCCGGGTGGAATTCCCGGTCCGCGTAGATCACCGCTTCGCGCAGTTTTTTTTCGCCGCCGTTTATCACGTCGTGCTCATCAAGGTTGGACGAAACCCAGATGGGGGACAGCGCGGCGGGATCGCGCAGCCGCTTCTGGCCGCGTGAGGCCCCCACGCCGCCGACCGACCAGAAGCCGCAGCCCACCGGACCGTGAACCACGACGACTGTGTTTTGCAGCGTGTTCAACATGGCAAGGCTCAGCGTAAACTGGCAGCCGAAACTCTGTGAAAAGCTGCGGCTAGCCTGGTTAAGACAGCCTGATCCCTTCAACCCTATCCTTGACTTGAGTTCTTCGCAGGCGCCGCAGAAGGCGGTTCCCGCCCCAAGCCTGTCTTCGCGGGGCGGCGCGGCCCGCTCAATTTGTAGCGTGTTACTGGACATTCTTAACTCCTCTTATAATTTTTCACGCCGGAGACTACCGCCCGCTGACAATCAGCGCAAAGGTATCCTCGGCAAGGGTGAGCCCCCCGTTGATTCCCGCGTAGGCCCGGTTAAAAACAACGCGGTTTGTTACCGGAAACGAAATGTTTAACAGCGGATACCCCTGCTCCTCGGCAAAATCACGCTCAAAAGAGCTGCCAAACAGCACGAGGGGGCCGAGCGGCTCGTAGTAGACGTGATTCCGGTTGCGCTCCCAACTGTTTACAAGGTTGCGGCGCAGGCCGGAAGCGTTGGCGTCGAAAACGACTTGCGGTCTCAAGCCCGATTCATAGCCGTCGAAACGCCTTTCCAGCCTTTCCTGTTCCTCCCTGGCCAGCGTATCCGTTATCTGCGTGAGGTGGGGTATCCAGCCCAACTCGTCCGACACGAAGCGCGACAGCGCGGGGGCGTAATTCGCGTCCGCCGCGATCACCGCGTAACGCTGAAAGTCGAAATCGGCGTAGCTGTCGCTTATCCGTTCCATGTAGCCGAAGTAAATCTCCTCCTCCCGTTCCAGCGCCTTTTCGATGTCAGACTGGGGGATGCCTAGCGCCTTGCCGACGGACGCGAGAAAACTCTTTGATTGCAAAAAACCTATCGGGAGCGGCGCCCTGAGCGACGGTATCCCGTGGACATCTGCCAGCGCCTTTTCGGAAAGCGGTGCGTACACGTCCGAGAGGATGATGTTCAACTCGGCCTCACCCATGCTCCTGATGTCCGCAAGACACTCGCCCTCACCTATCAGCGTGTTAGCTTCCACGCCGATCAGGGCCAGCAGGCGCTTTATCTCTTTCAGGTTGCCCCGGTAAAAGACATCGCCGCCCGGCACGAGGCCGAACACGTTTACCTTTTTGCTCTTTTTTGCCGCGCACTTATTTGAGTATTCGCGTATAAAAAGCTCTAGGACAAGGTCATAGCCATAGTTGGAGTTCCCCTTAAAACTTGGCGTCGGGACGGCAAGCAGCGGGTAGGGCGCGTCGATTCTGGAGGCGACGCTCCGCACGTCGTCCCCGATCATTTCTACCTGGCAGCCTGAAATCACGAGGTACAGATCGCCGTCCATTATCTCCATCGTCTTGGATATCTGCTCTTCCAGCCGGTTTTCGCCGCCGAAGACGACCTCCCTTTCCGACACATTGCTGGACGGGGTCGCGGAAGCGCCGCAGTAGCCACCGCCCAGGTAGCCCGCCCCGGTATTGCCGCCTATGTAATAGTTGTACGCGCAGCCCATCGAAGCGTGGGCAATCGGTACGAGCCGTGGAATCGCCCTGGCAAGGGCCAGCGCGCCGCCAAAAACACAGTCAAACCGTGGTCTGTCAATAATCGTACTCATGCCATACTCCTTCAATACCAGACGGCGCCTTTTTCCTGGGGCAAGTCCTTCCAAAGCACGGTGGAAAGGTAGCGTTCGCCGGTGTCCGGCAGAATCGCCACAACGGTTTTGCCGCTGTTTTCGCCGCGCCGCGCCACCCGCGCCGCGGCGAAGGCCGCCGCCCCGGAGCTGACGCCGACTAAGAGCCCCTCTTCCCGCGCAAGGGCGCGGGAAGTTTCCACCGCCTCCTCGTTGCGCACCCTGAAAATCTCGTCTATAAGATCGAGTTTCAGTACGTCCGGGACGAATCCCGCGCCTATGCCCTGTATCTGATGGGGGCCGGCCTTGCCGCCGGACAGGACGGGCGAGGCGTCCGGCTCCACGGCCACCACCCGGACTCCGCCTTTCCGTTCTTTAAGGAATCCTCCCGCGCCGCTCAACGTGCCGCCCGTGCCGACCCCGGAAACTAGGATGTCCACCTTGCCGCCCGTAGCCTCCCATATTTCGGGGCCGGTGGTGGTGTAGTGTACGGACGGATTCGCCGGGTTGGCGAACTGCTGAAGGATCACGCTGCCTGGTATCTGGGCGGAAAGCTCCAGCGCCTTGTTTATCGCCCCCTTCATGCCGAGCGCCCCCGGCGTCAGCACAAGTTCCGCGCCCAAGGCGAGGAGCAGGGCGCGGCGCTCCACGCTCATCGTGTCCGGCATCGTCAGCACGATGCGGTAGCCCCTGGCGGCGGCCACGAATGCCAGCCCTATGCCGGTATTCCCGGATGTCGGCTCTATCAGCACCGAGTCCCGCTTGAGGACGCCCCGCGCCTCCGCGTCCTCGATCATGGAGCGGGCGATTCTGTCCTTGACGCTGGAAAGCGGGTTAAAGTATTCCAGCTTGAACAGCAGATCCGCGCCCCCGCTGCCTGAAAGTTTGATAAAACGGCGGGGACGGAGTATCGGCGTATTCCCGATCAGGTCCGTCAAGTTATCCACAATAATGTTTGGCATCTTTACCTCAATTTTCAAATAAACCCTAGTAAAACAGTATGACTTAAAGACTATAGCGCCATCCCGTCAGTGTCAACACACACTCATGTAAGGACTCCCACGCTTAGGCATGGAGTTAGCGGTAAGCCAGCGGCAAGCTGGCGGGGCTAAGCCTCCGCACCTGAGAGATCCAAGCCTGCTTGCTGACAGTGGGAGGCCCCCTACCTTCCTATGATGTCGTCCATCAGGATGGTGTCGGGGGAGAGGCGGCGGGCTAGCTCGCGGTCGTGGGTTATGACGATGAGGCCGAGACCTCGCGCCGCAGTCTCGGTGAGGAGTGCGTCCCAGATTTGCGCCTGTGTGATGAGGTCGAACATTGCTGTGATTTCGTCGGCGATGATGAAGCGGACGGGTGGGGCCAGCGCCCGCGCTATGCAGAAGCGTTGCAGTTCTCCGCCGGATAGTTCCTGCGGGTAGCGGTCGAGCCATGAGCGTTCTATGCCTAGTCTGTCCAGCATTTCGCTGTCGGGCTGCCAGCCTTCGTTGAGGATGTCCCGCATTTTGAAGCGGGGGTTGACGGCGGTTTCGGGGTGCTGGAGTATGAGTTGGACCGGGTAGCAGCCTTTGCCGAAGACGGCGCTCCGGGTGGAGGGGGCGGACTGGCTAGAGTGGGCGGGCGTGTCTGAGACAGTGATTTCGCCCTCGCAGGGTATTTCGTGGCGCGCCATGAGCCTTCCCAGCGTCGTTTTACCGGACCCGCTGTCCCCCAGCAGTACGGTACGGCAGCCGCCTTCAAACGAAAGGTTGACGCCGCGAAAGAGCCATGGATACCTTCTGCCTGTTCCGTCAGCGCCGCCGTAGCGGAAGCCTACATTTTTTAGCTCAAGGCGCATCGCCGCTTCCTCCTTGTTTTGTGCTGTTGGCGGGGGCGGCGGCGGCATTGAGGCAGCGCGTTAGGCCGCCGCGCAGTTCCCGCGCCGGGATAGCCCGGCGGCAGTCCGGGGTTCGCGCCGGGCAGCGGGGGAAGAAGACGCAAGACCCCTCGTCAAAACTCCCGGCATAGGGCTGGTAACCGGGTAGTGGTTTGAATTCATTTTGCGGCATAGCCCGCCAGAGCGCCTGGGTGTACGGATGGCGCAAACCCGCGCCGTTATGGTCAAAGTCTTCCCGCAGCGCCGTTTCCAGCGTGAGTCCCGCATAGAATATCGTTATCTTGCTCGAAACTTCGAGCGCCATTTTAAGGTCGTGGGTTATCAGCATCACCGCCGCGCCGTTATCGGCGAGTTCCCGCAGGTGGGACAGGGCTTCATGCGCCAGAGCTTCGGAGAGGCCGGGAGTCGGCTCGTCGGCGATTATCAGCGGCGCGCCGGATATTACCGCCGCCGCCACAAGCGCGCGGCGTGCCATCCCGCCTGAGAGTTCAAACGGGTACATACGCATCACCTCAGGCGCGAGGTTATACCGCGCAAAAACTTCGTGCACCTGGGACAGGGTGTGTTTTTCGCCTTTTACCTGCTCGCCCACCGTCATCAGCGGGTCGAGGAAGCTGACTGACTGCGGTACCAGCGCAATGCCGGTCCCGCGCAGTTCAGCCTGTCGTTTGGCGCTAAGCCGCTCGCCTTGATAGTAAATCTCTCCCGTTACTTCGGCGTTTTGCGGCAGTATGCCCAGTATGGAATGGGCAAGCAGGCTTTTGCCCGAGCCGGAGGAGCCTACTATCGCTACTATCTCGCCCGCGTTTATCTCGACTTCAAGGGACGAGATGACGCAGAGCTTCTCCCGCCTGAAACCGCGCCCGTATCGGAGAAAGTGTATGGAAAAATCTTTGACGGATAGTACGGACATGACAGGCTCCTAAGTTTGCGATGTAACGGGGTTTAGGAGTATCCTAAGATTCTCGCCGAGCGCGTCGAATAACATTACCACGAGCAACAGGCATAGTCCGGGGAAGAATGCCAAGTACCACATCCCGGCGGTGAGGTACTGCATCGATTCTGATAGGATGATGCCTATGGCCGGCTGCTCAGGGGAAAGCCCGAAACCTAGAAAGGTGATTGCCGCTTCATGGAGTATGGCGTGGGGGAAAAGGAGTATCAATCCCACGATAAACTGGGGGAGTACATGAGGCAGCAGGTGTTTACATCCTATCCAGAGCGGGCCTTTGCCGAGAGCGCGGGCGGCGGTGATGTATGGCTCGGAGCGGAGGGTCAGCACTTCGGCGCGTATTACGCGGGTTAGGCTTGTCCAGTGTGTGATCGCCACGCCTATCAATACCCCTGTAAAACCCTTGCCTACGGCTATCGAAATGAGTATCAGGAGTATCATGTGGGGGATGCTGAGAAACAGGTCTACAAACCATGTAACTACGGTATCAACTTTTTGTCCCAAAGTCGCCGCCGCTACGCCTAGTATCATCGCCATAATCGTACTTACCACCGATGCGCTTATGCCCACCGTGATGCTTGTAGACAGTCCCTTGAGTGTGCGGGCGAGCATATCCCGTCCAAGCCAATCGGTGCCAAAGGGGTGAGCTATGCCGGGCGGCAGGTTTTTTGCCTGAAAGTTGACATCGTAGTCCGCCGGAACCGTGAGGATTCCCGCCACAAATACCGCCGCAAGAACAAGCAGGGCAAAGATAAACAATCCAAGCGTTAGAAGGCGGCGCGAAAATCCGGCGCGGCGGCTTGCGGTATAATCACTCATAATCCTATCTCCTGCCCCGTACCCGATCCCGCCCGCCTTATGCGGGGGTTCAAAAGCTGGTAGAGTATATCGGCTATACAGTTACCGGCAAAAACAAAGATGGCGGAAAATAGCGTAATGCCGAGCAGCAAGGGCATATCGCTCTGTATTCCCGCCCGCACCGCTGTGCGTCCCAGCCCCGGATACGCGAACACCTGTTCGGCAAGGACTGACCCGCCAAATAACTCGGCAAAGGCTGTGAATTGCAGGGTAAGGGCGGGAAGGGCTATGTTCCTGAGCCCGTGCCGCCATATAACAGCCCGCATTTTTTCCCCGCGCGCCACCGCGTAAAGCACATAATCTGATTCCAACGCTTCGGTAAGTTTTTGGCGGGTATGCAGGGCTATGGATGAAACCCCCGTGAGGGAAAGGGTCAGCGCCGGAAGTATCAGGTGGCGTATCCGCTCCATCAGAGTCACTTCGCTTTCGAGCTTTCCCATCGGTATGGCTAGTCCCAATGGCAAAATACGCCAATGTACGGCAAAAATAATCATCAAAAGCAAGGCCAGCCAGAAAACCGGCGTACTGGACAGGGTAAGGCAGTATGCCTTTACCAGCTTATCCGGCCAGCGTCCGTGGTACGCGCCCGCAAGTACGCCGAGCAGAAAGCCGAGAATTCCAGCGAAAACCCACGAGACACCCATCAAGGCAAGCGACGCCGCCGCGCGTTCCGCTACGACGGTCAAAACCGGAAGCCGGAATATCACGGATGTCCCGAAATCGAGCCTGCACATAGAGCCAAGCCATTTTAGGTACTGGCGAACCGGAGGCTCGCCCACTCCCCAGCGTTCGGCGATTTTTGCCCGCTGTTCGGGCGAAACAGTAGCGTCCGCGCCTATATAAGCCTGTACCGGGTCTATGGGCGAAAGTTTCATCAGGGTAAATGCAACGATGCTCACCGCGAAAAGCAGCAATACGCCCTTTAGAAGGTAACGAACTATATGGCGCAGGACCTTTTTATTCACGATTTTAGCTTCCATTCCTTGATGTTTGAAACAACCGGGAAGCCATGCCCGTGCGGGTGTATGCGCTGATTGCCAACGTCAAGGCCGTCCCTGACGTAGTAGAGATGTTCGATATTCGCTATCCAGCACCATGTAGCGTCTCCCTGGTTGGAATAGCCTGTCGTCCCGTCCCATGCCGCCTTTTTCCAGTTGATATTAGCGTCCGCGGCGTCCCGCGCGGCAAGGGCGGCGTCCATGTACCTGTCTACCGTTGGATTGTGGATATTGGTAACATTGTTGTACCCCGTCGTAGCCAGTTTTCCGTAGTAAAGGTCGTAGGTTTCCATAGGACTGTGGCTGCCCCAGCCGAACATCACCGGGGTACGGTACATCTCAAGTCCTATGTCGTCCCAACTGCCGCCTTTGGGAAGGACTTCTATGCCTAGCGCCCGCGCCTGCTGCGCGAATGCCATGGTAATGGACTGGCGCACCGAGTCGCCTGCTGGATAAATCAGGGTAAACGATGCCCGCAGTCCGTTTTTGGCGCGTATGCCGTCTCCGCCAAGCCGCCAGCCCGCCGCATCCAGGGCCGCTTTCTGTCCGGCGACATCGTTGTCCGCAATACGGGTTTCGGGACTCCACCAGGGGAGTCCGTCGCAGACCGAATACGCCGGAGTCCCGTACCCGCTGAGCGCGTCCCGGACTATAGCCGTTCTGTCTATTCCGTATATCAGAGCCTTGCGTATGGCTGTATCGCTTGTAACATCGTTTCCTACAGGCAGGTTATCCGCGCTGAAAGTTCCTGACTTGGTTGACGGAAGGCTCACTCCCCTATTGTCGACAGTACGCGCCCGGAGCAGCGAATAACCCTTGATGTCCCGCACCAGCATGGGCACCGTCATGGCAATATCCACCGAACCGGACTGGACCGCCGCAAATGCCCCCTCATCATCAAGGAACAGGAGGGTCAGACGCTTGAAGACCGGCTTGGTCCCGTAGTAATTTTCATTCCGTTCCACAATCAACTGCTGTCCCTTGTCCCACTGCACAAACACATAAGGTCCGGAACCAATGGGTTTTTGCCCGTATGACGGCGAATAGGCGTGTTTAGGCACTATTCCCAGCGAAACAGCGGCGTTGATAAACGCGGAAAACGGCGTGTTAAGCTCAAAAACCACCCGCGCCGGGTCTGCCGCCCGCGCCGCCTTCATGCGGGTAAGGTCTACCTCGCTCCCAGCTTCCTTAGCCGTATTGAAGGTAAACGCGACATCCTCCGCCGTTACAGGCCGCCCATCGGAAAACTTCGCGTCGTTTCTAATATCAAATGTCCATGTAAGCCCGTCCGCGCTCACTGAATAAGCAGTGGCAAGGTCGTTGGTATAGTTCATGTCCCGGTCAAATTCAATCAGGGTACTCTGAAACAGCGGAGACCCGTACCGCCCCCAGCCCGTACAGGGATCAAAGCCCTCGTCAGGTTCCCCGCCTATGGCAAGGGTGAGGGAATCGGCGGTCAATGCCCGCCTTGCCCCGCTCTGCTGTCCCGCTCCCGCAAACCCGTTCACAGCGGCAAACGCCGTAAACACGGCCGCCGCCAATAAAATCTTCAAAATCCGCTCTTCTTTCATGGTATATCTCCTCAACATAAAGACCCCTCCGTCCGCTTCGCAGACGCCGCCGCAAACAAGAGTCCGCCCCTAAAGCTAGACTCAGCCCGGCATTGAATAAACGCAAAAAAATTAAATTATGATTGAGTTCGTCATGAACTGAAGAGTAACACCCTATGCGGCTTCATGCCGCAGTGAAGATAGTCTATAAAAACCCGCTAAATTTGTCAACCCCCCTATTCGCTATTGTCAAGCCAAAGTAGAAATGTCCCCTATTCGCTATTTTAACTTCCATTCCTTGATGTTTGAGACAACCGGGTATCCTTCTCCGTGAGGGTGAATACGCTGGATGCCAACGTCAAGGCCGTCCCGGACATAGTAGAGATGCTCTATGTTTGCGATCCAGCACCAGCTTGCATCTCCCTGATTGGAATAGCCGGTCGTCCCGTCCCATGCGGCTTTCTTCCAGTTGGTATTCGCTTCCTCAGTATCAAGCGACGCAAAGGCGGCGTCCATGTAGCGGTCCACTGTGGGATTGTGGACATTCGTCATATTGTTAAACGCTGTAGTCGCCGTCTTGCTGTGGTAGAGGTTGTAGGTTTCTACGGGGCTGTGACTCCCAAACCCATATACAGCCGGCGTGTTGTACATCTCAAGGCCGAGGTCGTCCCAACTGACGCCCTTGGGAAGGACTTCTATGCCTAGCAATCGAGCCTGCTGGGTAAAAGCCAATGCAATCGCCTGCCGTAACGAGTCCCCGGCGGGATAATTCAGCGTAAAAGACGCCCGCACTCCGTTCTTTACGCGAATTCCGTCCCCCGCTGCCTGCCAGCCTGCCGCGTCGAGGGCGGCCTTCTGGCCTGACACATCGTTATCGGTGATTCGCGTCTGGGGATTCCACCACGGTAGGCCGTCACAGACCGTATACGCCGGGGCTCCATACCCGCTGATCGCATCCCTTGCAATCCCTTTACGGTCTACGCCGTACACCAAGGCCTTACGTATCGCAATGTCGCTCGTTACCGCGTTTCCTACCGGTAGATTGTCCGCGCTGTACGTCCCCGGCTTAGTCGATGGGAAAGCTATCCCCCGGTTATCTACGCTTTTCACCCGGAGCAGCGAATATCCCTTGGTGTCCCGTACCAGCATAGGAGCCGTCATCGCAATATCTACCGAACCGGACTCGACCGCCACAAAAGCGGCGTCCGTGTCGAGGAACAGCAGGGTAAGCCGTTTGAAAACGGGCTTGTCGCCGTAGTAGTTTTCATTTCGTTCCACAATTAACTGCTGCCCCTTGTCCCACTGCACAAACACATAAGGGCCGGAACCAATCGGCTTTTGTCCGTAATTCGCTGAGTATGCGTGTTTCGGTACTATTCCCAGAAAAACGGGTGTATAAATAAAGGCGGAAAAGGGTGTGTTGAGTTCAAACACCACACGGGTTTGGCCTGCCGCCCTAGCTTGTTTCAGGCGGGTGAGGTCTATTCTACTCGCTGCTTCCTTTGCCGTATTGAACGTAAAGGCGACATCTTCCGCCGTTACAGGCTGCCCATCGGAAAATTTTGCGTCGTTTCTAATATCAAATGTCCATGTAAGCCCGTCCGCGCTCACCGAATAAGCAGTGGCAAGGTCGTTGACAAAATTCATCTCCGGGCCGAATTCAAGTAAGGTGCTCTGGAATAGAGGCGACCCGTGGTTTCCCCAGCCCTTGCAGGGGTCATAACCCTCGTCTGGTTCCCCGCCTATGGCAAGGGTGAGGGAATCAGCGGTCAATGCCCGCCCTGCCCCGCTCTGCTGTCCCGCTCCCGCAAACCCGTTCACAGCGGCAAACGCCGTAAGCACGGCCGCCGTCAATAAAATCTTCAAAATCCGCTCTTCTTTCATGGTATATCTCCTCAACATAAAGACTCCTCCGTCCGCTCCGCAGATGCCGCCGCAAACAAGAGCCCCCGCCCCTAAAGCTGGACTCCGCCCGGCATTGAATAATTGAATAAACGCAAAAAATTAAATTGTGATTGAGTTCGTCATGAACTGAAGAGTAACACCCTATACGGCTTCATGCCACAGTGAAGATAGTCTATAAAAAACGCTCTGAATTTGTCTACCCCACCAGTGGGTTTATGTCAAGCCAGTGGGTTTAAAGCCAGTGGGTTTAAAGCATGACCGGGGTCGTGGGCGTGGAGTCTTGCGGGAGGGCGGGGCGGGCGAAAAAGCCGCTTGTTTGCGTTCCCAAGGCGGTATACAAAAACTGGATTAAAACGTTCCGCAACCTTTTCCCCGGCGTGAAAATCAATGAACTTGGCAATTTGAGCAAAAAATACACCGGGGCCGGGGACTTGAATATCGAAGACGGCGCAATCAGCGTATGCACGTATGAAGCCCTGCAAAATATTACGTTCAGGCCGGAAACCATTAACGGCGAACTGATGGCTGATATTCTGGAATCCCAGGAAACCGAAAGCGCGGGAAAATCGAAACGCCGGCAGGATCAGGAAAACGAAAAAATCCTGACAATGCTCGGAGTCGCCACAAAGAACAAGGACGCGGTGGGCGAGGGTGCGCGTTTTTGGGAGGATATGGGCTTTGACCACATCACGGTTGACGAGGTGCATAACTTCAAAAACGTATTCGCCGCGGCAAAACCGCAAAGGAGCAATTACGGAGGTAAAGATGGGGACGGGGGTGATGAAAAAGAAGGCCGTATAGCAAACGAATTTCAGGGCCTGACCGGATCCCAGAGCGCGAGGGGCCTTAAAATGTTTGCCATTACCCAGCTTATCCAGAAAAACAACAATGACCGCAACGTGTTCGCGCTGTCCGCGACGCCCTTCACCAATTCCCCCATCGAGATTTACAACATTCTTTCCCTTGTCGCCAGGAAGAAACTCAAAGATATGGGTATTTACAACCTCCACGAGTTTATGGCGCAATTCGCCGAACTTAAAACCGAATGGGCGGTTGTGGCAAAGGGTGAAATCCAACGCAAACAGGTGATGAAAAACTTCAAAAACCTCTCCGCGCTGCAGGCCCTTATCACGGAGTACATCGACAAGGTGGACGGCGAGGAGGCGGGGGTTGTCCGTCCGCGCAAAAAAACGCATATTACGCAGATACGCACGACGGACCTGCAAAAGCAGATAATCGCCGTTGAAACAAAGCGCATGACCGAGGCGGCAAAAGATGAAAAGGGGGCGACGCTGGTAGCTCTAAACAATATGCGTATGGCTATGCTTTCCCCCGCGCTGCTGGAGCCTGATGACAAATACGCCGGGATAAACCTGCCGGGGCCGGAGGAAGTTGTAACATCCTCCCCTAAGCTGCGATTTACCTGTGATTCGGTGGCGCAATGCTACCAGGCTAATCCCCAAAACAGCCAGATTATTTACATGCCCCGCGGGACCGATGAATACGCCTTTGTAAAGCGGTACCTTGTTGACAAAGGCATACCCCCGGATGCAATCGCCTTTATGAACTCCAAAACAAGCCTTGACGCGAAAGAAAAAATCAAAAACGACTTTAACGATGTAGACGGCGCAATAAAGGTGATCATCGGCTCCGAAACGATCAAAGAGGGCGTTTCATTAAACGGAAACACCACCACGATTTACAATACCTGCCTGGGCTGGAATCCCACGGAGACAATCCAGGTGGAAGGCCGGGCATGGCGGCAAAACAACAAACAGGGACACGTTCACGTGGTCTACCCGCTGATGAACGATTCGGTTGATTCATTCATGTATCAGAAACACAGCGAGAAGGCGTCGCGCCTTGACGCGGTTTACAGCTATAAAGGCGATCAGCTTAACGTCGAGGATATTGATCCGGAAGAATTGAAATTCGCGCTGATTAAAGACCCTGAAAAGCGGGGTAAATTCAAAATCGACATGATGAAAGAGGAGGTCGAAACCAAGCGCGGGACCGCGCAGGTCCAGGTAGACATTCTTGTTAAAAACGTAAAACGGCTAAAACAGGCGGAAAGCGCGATAGGCTCATACGATGAATATATCGCGGGCTATGAAAAAGAGCTTGTCGAAGCAAAGGCTGAATACGATGATCACAAGTCGGAGGTTGACAAGCTGAAGAAAGCCAAAAAACCTGTTGACTGGTCATTGCAAATCCGCATGGAGCGGGCGGGATACAATGTAAAGCTGCTAAAAGATAGTATCCGTGAGGCGAAAAACAGCAGGAAAAGTGATCAGGACGCAATCGACGCCATCCGCGCGAAGTTTGAAAAAATGGGCGTTAAAAAAGAAGCGGACATTGAGCGCAAAGAGCGGCAAATGCTGGACGAAGTCAAAATGTACTCGGAGGAGTTGGAACAGATAAGCAAGAACCGGAACAAGTACGTAGAGGAAGCGCGGCGGCAGACAGCGGCGGAAAGCACGGAAGCGCGGCCATTGAACGAATTGATAAAGGAAAATGTCAATTCCATTATCACGGACTTGCGCCCGATGGACGACGTCGAAAAGGAAATCGAAGCGGCGCGGGCGGCGATGAAGAAGTCGATCCTGCTCTTTATCAGAAGCAAGGTCGCGTAAGGAGGGGGAGGCAATGTGCGAGCCGGTATCGAATGAAGAACTTGATCTGTTACTTGAGCCTATACCCGAAACAGAAAAGAGGCTTGTAGAGGATTGTGTCGGGTGGCCCGTGGTGATTGATTATCAGACTTTCTGTTCGCGTCTTATCGCTTTCGGCTTCACTGAAACGAACCTGGCGCGGGCGAAGGCCGCGATTATCGAGGCGGAATTGGCGTACCGCTATTTCGGAAAAAGAAAAGAGGCGAAAGTATGAAACTATTGATTTTGAGAAAATCGAAAGCGGCGAATTATAAGGACAGACTTCGAAAGCTCATGGATCGGCGCGGGGACAATACGCCGGATGCGCGGCTTGAAAAATTCCGCAAGCTGATACTGGAGCATTTATCCACGCCGGATGACGAGGAGCCGGAGCCGGAGGCGGCGCCTCCGGCGGTGCGGAAAGCCTTTTCGTCAATGATACGCATGGAAAAAGGCGGCAAGGGTTTAGCCGTTGGTACCGTGCGGGAATGGAAGGGCAGGAAGTTTAAGAAAACAGCCCCCGGAAAATGGCGGCCTGTCTATGACAGCGAAACGCGGGGCGCGAAGATGGCGATAGCGGCCATCAAAAAGAAAATAGCCGCCGCCACGGACGCTCAAACCATGATGCGGATCATCCTTGAAAACCGGGACCGCTTCTCCGACAAGAACGGGCAGCCGCTGCCGTTTGTCCAGGAATTGAGCAAGTATACGGCGGATCAACAGGATAGAAGGGGGCATGCGGAAAATACGCCCCAGGAAAGCAAGGCTGTACAGCCTAAAGGCGAAAAAGGGAAAGGCCAGGAAAAGACACCGGAAGGCAAAAAGGAAACAGGCAGGGCCGTTAAAGCGGACAAGGGCAAAAAGCAGAGCGATGGTTCAGATGATGGCGGAAATGATGAAGACGCTAAGCGACGGATAATCAGTAACCTAGAAACTATGGCCGTGTTAATGGATAGGCGGGAGTTTACCAAGGACAACTATAAAAAGTTGTTTCCAAACGCCAAAGTAAAAACTCCTATCGGCGATGTTAAAATAGGTGAAAACCAATATGAAAAACTAAGAGACAAAGACGACGGGGGACGAAAAGGGCTTATCGGGGCGATGTATCAGACGTTATCCGATCCAGTCGCCGTGATTCGGGAAAAAAGAAATGGTGAAAATGCTGATGTATACATAAAGTCTTTCAAGAAGGACGGCGAGCAAGGTATTGATACCGTTATATCCGTAACGATTGAAGCAGAAGGCATGAATGTCGCCATATCAACGTATAAACGGAAAACACGGGAAGTGATCCAGAAAATAAAAACGGCTGGCGGCATAGTTTACGAAAAAACCAAACTCCCCAGCCTGACGGATCACGCGGAAACCGCGTCCCAATTACAAGTATCGCCTGAATCCGGGGGTGAGTCAAGCGATTTTGAGAAAATCCGTGAGAAATACAAAAACGCCACCTTTGCGGAAGGCGATGATGACGAAATACAGGTGGGCAAAGAGCTTATTTCCGGCAAATGGAAGCTGGTAGAAGCTGATACGCCGACCGCCTCCCATGATGAGACAAGTTTCCATAAAACGCCGGGATTCCCCACTACCGATGACGGCTCCACAATAAACGACCGGGACTACGGACATGACAAAGAGGCGCAGGAGATCGTTATGGAAATCGGCGCCGATTATGACGGGCGGGCGGTTTCCGTGGACAACCCCGTTATCGTTACAAAGGACGGCATAGTAATATCCGGCAACAACCGCACGATGAGCAGTAAAATCGCGGCAAGGAAGGGCGCTGACAAGGGGTACATCGAAGCCCTGAAAAAGAAAGCAAAGAAATTCGGTTTTACGCCGGAGCAGATAGACCAATTCAAACATCCCCGCGTGATTTTCGAGACCGCCGAAAACAAAGGCTACAGCACGGATCAGTTTGCGAAATTCAACAAGTCCAGTAAAAAGGCGATGTCGCCGGTTGAGGCCGCCGTTAAGGTTTCCAAAACTATCAAAATGGACACCGTGGAGAGCATAGCGGGGAAAATGATCGATTTTGAAACGCTGGGGGCCCTCTATGCGGACCGCAATGTAGTCAATGATATTTTTAACGCGCTCCAGCGGGACAACATAATCACCTCGATGGACAGGCCGCAGTATGTGGTTGACGGCGGCATAACCGGCGCGGGCAAGGAGTTTTTGGAGACCGTTTTGATCGGCTCCGTGATAAACGAAAGCAACATCAGGGGCCTAAACCGCGAAGGGTGCAAGAGCATAAGGCAGAAACTTGTCAGGGCGATTACGCCGCTCATTGAAAACAAGGGTATGGACGGCTACAGCATAACAAAAGAACTGAACAGCGCTGTGGATATAGCGATGCAGGCGGCGGTGGACAGAAAGCATTTTAAGGATGTCGATGATTTCAGCCGCCAAAAGAAACTGTTTGATGCGGAGGATTCCGCCGTGGAAATAGAGATCGCGAAAAAACTGGAAGGGACGCAAAAAGAATTCGCGGCTTTTATGCAATCCATGAACGGGGGCTTAAAATACGCCGCC
>JAIRMP010000113.1 GCA_031258615.1 Spirochaetaceae bacterium
GTAGGCGGCTCGGCCTCCGTTCGCCTAGCTCAATCGCTTCGCTCATTCGCACGGCTCACTCCGGCACATTGGCGGCGGCGGTCTTGCTACGCAAGCCCTTATATGCCGCCGCCAACGTCGTAAACAGCCGGAACGTTATGCGAAATCCGCTACGCGGCTTTTGCATAACGGGGCGCGGGCCCGCCCGCGCCCCGTTATGTGCCATTTTTTTGAAATTTTTGCAAATAATTTCTGAATAATATTGGAAAAACTATTGACAAAAAATATGAACAATGATATAACTTACGAAGTGGTTATGGATAAAATTGACAGGGCTTTGAAATCGCGGGTTGGGAATTATTCAAAAGGTTTGCCTAACTGATACCGCGTTCAGTATGTGCGCCAAAAGTCCGAATCGGTTGACTTGATGCTGAAACATCGGCGTAAAGGTGTTTTTTGACAATATAAGAGAAGGGTTTTTGGGTAAAGGTTTTCCCGGAGGAAAAATGCTTGTATTTCCGCCAAAAACCTGAACGGACATTCTGTGGATAAAACCCGCAGGATTCAAAGGGATTAATCGGGCATTTGTAGCCAAAGCATAACCGTTCCGGCAGGGCGGTGCTCCGCCGGATAGTTTCGTAGAAGTCTATGGAAGTTCGGTAGAGTTCTCCAGAAGTTCCATAGAAGTCTCCTAAATTCCCATCAAAATTATAGCTACAGCGGGTATTTTATACCAAAAGCATCAAGAATAGTTTTTTGAACTTTTGAAACAGGGAAAAGGATACGGTCATCTTTGATATATTGAACCTTAAGTTTTTCCATGTATCGGATGAGTTCAAGTTTTGTCATGGTTTTGTATAACCCGGCTTTCAGCATTACCTGGTGTATATGGCTGAGCATAATCAAGGCAATGAACCCCATAAATACCTTGCCGCGCATCGTGGTATCACCGTGAACCCGTAAGCGGTTCAAGTCTAAATTGTTCTTCAATCTTAGAAATCCTTTTTCAACCACATCTTTGGCGCGATAAATCCTCAACGCTTCCCCCGCCTCTTTTATATGATTGCTCATCAAAACCATCCAGCCGGTATGCCGCAATTCCTTTTCCAATACATCTTCCCGCATTGACACTGAAGCGCCTCCGGGTTTATTTGCTTTCCTTATAACAAGGTATTTTTTGAATTCCGCTTCATACCGTTTGTCAAACGGAGCCTGCTTCGCCAGTTCCCTCATCGGTCTTACCCTGCTGCTTCTTATGTCCCGCTACGGTACCTTGGTTGGCCCCACCCTTGATAAAATCATCGCGGCCAGCCCCGCCCTCATCTTGCAGGAATTGGGCAACCTGGGAACCGTATTTATCGGAGTTCCGGTGGCGGTTCTGCTGGGGCTCAAAAGGGAATCCATTGGCGGCGCTCACTCGATTGCGCGGGAACCTAATGTTGCCCTTATAGGTGATATGTACGGGCTCGACGGCCCCGAAGGCCGCGGCGCTATGGGTGTTTATATCTGCGGTACCGTGTTCGGCGCCATTTTCATCGCGTTGCTTACCACTTTCTGCGCCGGATACCTGCCTTTCCACCCCTTCTCACTTGCGATGGCCGCCGGCGTAGGAAGCGCCAGCATGATGACCGCCTCCGTGGGTACCCTCTCTTCGATGTATCCCGATATTGCCCAGCAAATCCAGGCGTTCGGCGCCGCTTTCATCAATGCCGCCATGACAAAGGTCAGCTTCATGTCCCTGACAACCCCTATTCTTGCCTACGCAGGTATCGCCATCGGTAAAGACCTGGGGGTCTTCAAAAAATCAGGCTGGCGTATCGTTGTTCTGGCCTGTGCTGTTTTTATCGGTACGTTTATCGGTTCCGCGATTATTGCCGAACTCGTACTGCGTCTGCTTGGTCAAATCTAACTATGACAGGACAGGCAGGCCAGCCTGCACCAAACATACGCCAATGGCTGAGTCATTGTCCTTGCGAGTCGCTAAGCGTGAAAGAGGGCCAGCCTGCGCCGTAGGCAGGCAGGCGCGTTACGAGCTTTAGCTGGAGTTTGCGGTAAGCCATCCGTTAGGCTGGCGCCGCAAACTCCGGAGACAACCGCATAGCGGTTGACCAGCCGCAACTCATTCTTCATTTCTCAATGAAGGAGAATGTCTCATTGATTGATTTGGCGGTCTCCATAGGAGCGCCGATTATAAAATTACTATGGTGAATATTCCAATCGCATAACATTAACTATGCGGGAAACGCCTGAATTGTTCCGCGTTGATTCCGTCAAGGCCGCACTGGAACAGCAGCAGTTCCGCGTCGCTTCCCACACGTTCCAGCCTGTAAAGCCGGGCGCCGAATTTCAGCGCGGCATAGAGCCGTATTTTGCTGCCCGCGCCGTTTAGCGCCCGCTTCAGCAGCCTGATGTCAGGCGGCATCTCCGGCGTCCCTATTTTCCACAGCCTGTTCAGCGCGTCCAGCGCCGCGCTCGTCCCGGTTTTTCCCCGCCCCGTGGTCTCCGTTACAGGCTCGCCGGCGAGGGCGGGTCTGAGGGCGGCGCGAAACAAGGCTCGCCCGGCGCTGCGAGCACCTGACCAGGACGAGATCAGCAGGGGCCCTTCGTAGGCGGTGGGCAGTTTTCCCATCGTCCCCAGAAGGCCGAGAAGTTCGCTCATGCCGACAGCGCCTGAGTCAAAGGCGGCATCGTTTTTTATCCGCGCCATAAGCTCCGCGAGGGTTTCGCCGTCCGGCGCCAGTCCCAGATAGCGCCGGCAAAAAAGCGCCGCCCCCGCCTTGCCGGAATGTCGGGAAAGCACGATGCGTTCCGGGGCCATGATCGGAAAATTCTCAACGTTATACGTTTTCCTTTCCCGTGAAAGTCCCTGCTGGTGCGTCCCCGCGCTGTGGGCTCTGACATTCCAGCCGCTCAGCGGTTTCATCGGAGAAACGGCGGCGCCGAGCGTGCCGGCGGCCAGGCCGATCAGGGCGGGAACTTTGGCAAGATCGATGCCGGTATAGGCGCGGCAGCTTCCCCGCCTCATGGCAAGGTTTGCGGCCACCTCCTCCAGCGCGGCGTTCCCCGCCCGCTCCCCTATGCCTGAAACCGAGACCTCGACTTGGGAACAGCCGGCCTCCACCGCGGCAAGGGTGTTGGCGCAGGCCAGCCCCATATCGTTATGACAGTGAATGCTCAATACCGCGCCGCCTGAAAAACCGGGATTACGGGACAGCAGGAAGGCTGTGAGCGCGGCGGCCCCGGCGGGACAGAGAATTCCCAGCGTATCGGCAATGTTGACAGTCCCCGCGCCCGCCATAAGCGCGGTTCCGCAGTAATCGGCAAGGAAGTCCGGGTCGGCGCGGGAAGCGTCCTCCGCCCCCAACTCTACCCGGCTCACGAGGCCGGACGCAAAGGATACGGTTTCCCGGACGAGGGCGAGAACCTCCTTCCCGGTCTTGCCAAGCTTTGCGCCTATATGGATAGCGCTGGCGGGAAGGGAAATATGCAGCGCCCCGGGAAGTCCGCCGCTGAACACCTCCGCGCTCCTTCGTATATCCTCAAGACGCCCCCGGCACATAACCGCGGTGAGCCTGCCGGCGCCCAGCTCTCCGGCAAGGCGGCGGCAAAGTTCAAAGTCGGCGCGGCTGGAAACGGGAAAGCCGGTTTCAACAATGTCGACCCCCGCCTCGGCCAGGGCAAGCCCCAGTTTCAGCTTTTCCCTGGCGGAAAAGGCGAAGCCCGCCGCCTGATCCCCGTCCCGTAGCGTAGTATCGAGGACAAGGATCCGCCGTTCAACCGGCAAGTTCCGCCTCCGCAAGGCGGGCTACCTCGTCTATGGCCTGCGTGAAGCGCTCTACATCTTCAGCGCCGGGTTTCGTTATCTGAAAAGTATCCAGCGAACAGATAGACTGAAGGGCATCAAAGTAACGAAGTTTCTTTTCCAGTTCCGCCGGCAGCGGGCGGAGGGGCTTAATCTCCTCGATAAAATCCGTCATTGTGTGGTTTTTGGGCAGAATACCCCGGTGGGTGAAAAAGGCCATGAAGTACTTTTCAATGCCCATAGCGGCGATGTTCTGAATGATGTCGGGGGTAAAAACTTCAGGACGCTTCAACCCGCCCCGTACCGCCCGGTGAAAGGCCCGGCCTTCTTCCAAAAACTGTTCCCAGTCCTTTTTCCGCGCTTCCATGCCATTACCAGCGGCATCTCAACTGATCGCATAGTCCGCTGACGGAACGCCGCAGGCTATGGCCTCGATTACCGCGTCCACCGCTTCCTCGCTGTTGATATGGCCGAACCACCAGTTTTCCGGGTACACCACCAGGGCCGGCCCCCGGTCGCAAACCCGCAGGCAACTGGTGGTGGATACCGCCACATCAGTCATCCCCTTGTCGGAGAGTTCCTCCTCCAGGTACTGGAGAAGCTGTCCTCCCCCGCCCTTGGCGCACACCCCCTGGGGGCTTCCGTTCATCCTGAAAGACGCGCATACAAAAATATGATGCTTTGGTGTTGTCATTTTTCCTCCTAAATTGTTTATTCCGCCTGTAGGGTCTTGCTCCCCCGCCGCTCTGCGGCGGTCCGAACTGGTAACATCAACAAAAAATTGGTAGTAGACCCTCACTATTATAAATTTCCTTACGGAACGAACCGCGTAAATAATGCAACGCTTACAAGATA
>JAIRMP010000136.1 GCA_031258615.1 Spirochaetaceae bacterium
AGTGTGTGGCGCTTATCCTACGTACCCAATTGCTGAACCATATAGCCGCGCTACCCCGGAAAGACCGGCCATCGGGAATTGAAGCCATACTGGAATTAAAGAAAATGAGCCTCCCCGCCGCAAAACAGCGTCAAGCTGTTTTGCCTGACGCTTTGCCGCCTGCTTAACCCTATAAGGAAGGGTAGGCGGGGTATCGCTCGTAGAGCGGCGGGGAGGCTCGTTCTGTAAGACAAGCCGCTATGTGGCTTGCCGCTGTCTGGTGTGCCGGTGGCACACCAGACACGCGGTAGGTGGCAGTGGTCTACTACCAATTTTTTGTAAGCGCTACTGACTCTAACCGCCCTGAAGGGCTGGGTATTAGACCCCACTGCGAATAAGCCATAAATCCTCCTGTGTTGTCATAATATATTATGACAACACAGGAGGGAGAAAATCAAGAGAAATATTGAGAAAACGGCGGAAACTCAACGAAAAACCGCTGTTTTGAAGGGGTTAACGCGAGTTTTTATTCCATCGCTTATGTTGTCATAATTTTAGCGGGATTTTAGGATATATGTAAGCTGTCAATGATAGCTTACATAGTTGGAATGTTAAAATGAAAAACACAAAAAGCGCAAAGGCTTTTGATAAAGACTGCTCCGTACTGATTATTAAATAGCCTATCGGTAATAACCCGCTAAAGTAGGCCCCACTATCTTTTCCCCCAGCACTTCTATCTTCCCCACTTCCACCGTCAATGTCCCATGGTCGTCTCCCGCTTTCCCGCATACAACCAACGGCCTCTGGTCGAATAACAAGGTGTGGTATTTGTCATATACCTGGGGAATATCACTGCTTCGTACATTCTCATTTCGTCCTCAAAACTCAAAAAAGACATCGTAAGCCTGTCCCTGGTCCATCTCTCTTTTTGGATGATCGGCCAGCCGATCAATTCCACTCTCCTCCTACATACCGAGGAAGCCAAACTGCCTTTATCCGTTTGAAGGCCGCCGGCTTGTCCTTCCACAAGACAAGGGGATGGGTGTTCCGCAGAAATCCCAGAGCGGAGTATTCCTCCCATAACTCATCAGGGCTTGTCTTTTTCTCTAGGTGTCGTATGTCGGAGATATCGATGTAAAAGCCCATCTATTAGCGGCATTTAGCTTTTCCGCCACTTCCCCGTTTCATGAGCCCAATGGCCGGTAAAGGCGGTTTTGTTAGCTAGAGCATCATAAAGAGGGAAAAAAAACTCCCTGATACCGGCCATCACCATAGCAAAGTCATCGGCGGCTTCTATTCCGGTACGCTTCAGAAATGCCCGCCACTGTGTCTGTTTTTCAGGCAGCGCCGGAAACGCATCCGAAAAAATTGTCGGTATTGGCGGCAGAATGGTCTTCCGGCGTTCAAAAGTACGTTTCACGGCTTCATGGAGGGTGGCGCCGTCAAAAGACCTGGCCGCACAGAGCGCGGAGAGATCATAAAAATCCTTCATGCGGCTGTTCGCTTCGGCAAGATAAACCCCGGCCTGAAATTTCTCCGCAATCACCGACTCAAGGGTATACGCCCTTATCCGGGGAGCTTCCTTATCAAGGAGCGACGGATAGGTCATCATTACCGGTTTTGGAATAACCACATCCCCAAAACCTATGTCAAACTGCAACACATGGCGGCTCCGATCAAGATATAGCCTGAGAGCTTTACCCGTATTCCCTCATAGTCTGCGTCTTCCTTGATCCGTTCAATAGCGATACTTTTTGTGTCATACGACACCGCGTCATCACCGGCCAATTCCGCTATCTCCGTAAATATCCCCAACAGTTCATCGGGAGTGTTGCGTATCTTCTCGGCGAGGAGATCAATGTCCCTGGTAGCCCTGGCTTTGTTGTCGAGCACGGTATACAGCAAAAGCCCGCCTTTCAGAATAAAGTTACCCGCATACGCCGAGACCGAAAGCCGGTACAAAAGGCGTTCTATGAAATAATGCATGAGGATATAATTAAACGGCTTGTTTTCCGTAACGGCAATTTTTTTGTATCTGCGCTTTAATACTTTCCGCCTTGTTCACAGGGAAGCCTCCACATAGGGTTCCAGTATCTTTTTATTCTCGGGGTATCCGCGTATTCATACAGCTTTTGCAGATTTTTTTTACCGGCCATATACTGCTTAAATACCTCAAGGGCGGTGTCTTTGCCGATTTGCAGGCGCATACGGAAAAATTCGCACAGGGTACGCTCCCGGTCATATACCCTGAGAACATACCCCTTTCGCTTAACCGTTTCATCACGCACCGACATCATAATAGATCGACTTGTAGACGGTGATAGGGGGATAGGAGGGAAGCGTTGGCGTCCGCATGGAAGCGGGGATGACAGTAGTCATTTCATGGTAGGCGGCGGACGCTCTGCTGGAAGGTGATGTGGACAGGGGGATGAACGCGCTGAGGACGATATTCGCGGCTATTCCGTACGGCATACATTTGAAGGACGAGAGGTACTACCAGACGATGTGCACCTCGTGTTCAGGATGATGGGGCTGTTGGCGTTGTCCGAGGTGCAGACGGCGGACTGGCGTATAGACGCGCTGGTAGTGACGAGAAACCACGTTTACTGCTTCGAGTTCAAGCTGAACGGGAGCGCTGAGGAAGCGTTGGGCAGATTGACAGCAAGGAGTACCTGCCCCCCTGGCGCGGGAGCGGCAAGAAGCTGTTCAAGGTGGGCGTTAGCTTCGACTACGAGAAACGCAACATAAAAGAATGGCTTGCAAGTGAGGTTGTGATCAATGGCGGCAGCGCTGGTCGTTATGGAAGGTAACAGCGGCGGGACATTTTTAATTTGTAACATAGAGCTTTTCATAGACAACTCCGGAATGAGAAAAAATATACCGTAAAAACGGCGGTTATGTTAAAGGGATTCGGGGGCGCTGCCGAAGCAGAACCCCCGCGTGGGGAGAATGAAAACGCATAGCGTTTTCATTTGATTCAATTATAAACCGGCGTAAGCCGTATTGCTGAAGCAAATACCTGTTTATGGGCTATGAATTGAGAAACTGCCAGCCGGTACGGTGGTTGCTCCCTTGATATGAATATTTCCGGTTGATTTACGGTACGACTTAGTATTACCGGGATTCTCACCCGTTAAAATCAGATAAACGTAATAATCACCGTCCGCCGTCCAGCGCGAAGAAAAATTATTGCCGGGCGTGTATAAATCAGCAGTAAGCGAACGAGACCCAGCGGCATCTGGGCTAGTAATGGAATTCGAATCAACAGTGGCGCCTGCCAGCAACTTCTCGCTGGGGCTGGCAACCGATAAATCAGTAGTAGTTGCGGCACTGTAATCTTTCGGATAAACACCGATCATTATACCGCCTATTCCCGCGGTATAATCGACCCCTGTTATATTGGTAATCGTCAAAGAAGCCGGTCCCGGGCCGCCGCCGCCGCCGCCATCGTCCGAGTCAGTCGGGCATCCAATCAAAAGGACCGCGGCAAACGCTGCCGCCAGCAGAACGGAATTTTTTCTGAAAAATTCAGAAAAAGTAGGGGGGGGGGGGGGGATAAAACTTTACACTAAACATAAAAAACCTCACAAAACACAGAAATATAGCCGTTCAACGAACGGCTGTACGGCCGGCCGGCAAACTGCCCAGCCAAGCCGACATAAGACAATCTATCACAGAAAAACTAAAAAATCAAGCCCCGAAACGGAAAAACCCGAAACGGAAAAACCCCGCCGTTTTTCCCCAAACCGCGATAAATACCATTTCCCCCTGGAAGCGCGGCCTCTTGCCTCCACATATAGCGTGACAGCGACTTCCTTCCAGACTATTGACGCTATGTATAGCGCGTATCACGTGACGCAACCCTAGCGGTGTTTAATGTCGGATATGCGGTTTACAAGGCTTATAACCAACAGTATCAGTGACACGCCGGCTATAACGGCGGATACTAATCTCATGTTATCTCCCTGTTACACACTGGTATATAACGATGGCGGAACTGATGATTCCGCTCAGAAGGGCGAAAGATTTTTTGAGTGAAGGCGTTTTAGTTTTTCTTCAAATTTTGCGCGATTAAAACAATCGATACACCCAATACGATTAAAACGATACTCTCCAACAACTGTATAATCATGTTATTTATCGGCCATTTTTTACATACCGCGCAATTTGTTGCCGGGTCCGGCCTTGTCCTGGTTACTGAAGACATTTGTAAAAAATAAGACAAGCCGAATTGCCGATCCCAGCGCGACCAAGCCGAACGCCGCTAAAAGCAATGTGTTCATAGTTACCCTCCTCCTCCCTTTAGAAAAATATCCATCCTAACCGCGCAATTTGTTGTCAAGCCGTGTCTTGTCATGGTTATTGAGAACGTTTTTGTCCATCAGAATACCGGTAAGCTCCGTAAGAATATCCGTTAGGTGTTCGAAATTGACTTCAATAACGGCGATTCTAGCGTCAAGGCGGCCCATATAGGTCTTGAACCCCTCCATGCCGGCCTTGAGGCTGTTAACATCATCTTTTGGGGCAAGCTTTTCCATACGGTTTTTCTCCTGAATTAGTTTTTTTTTGTCCTGTTTTAGCTGCCAAACGACGCGCCAAAGGATACCCGCGGTTACAAAAAGACCAATTGTGACAATTATTTTTATAATCATATCTACCCTCCGATCCATTTAATGCAAAGCAGTTTTATAGAAGGTTTTTAATGATTTGTCTCGCAAGACTGTCATTGATTAACGGATGGCGGGGAACTTGATCTGTTTTCCCCGTTCTTGGCTGGATAAATTTATCATGTTTATTGCAGTGTTTCAGGAAAACACACCCTTGATTTTTTAGAATCCTGAGCAGTTCACCTTTTTTCATACCGCGGCGACTTTTAAGCGTCCGGTCTTCTTTTCAATGTTTTTTTCATCTTCCTCTTCGAGGTAAATCTCGTAAAGGTCAAGAAGCATTTCTTCAAGCTCCTGAATGCTTTTTCCCTGTGTCCAATGCTCCGGCCAGAAGTTAAGGTATCCCAGATAAAATTCGTCCGAGTCCCGCCAATAAGTGTAACCAATATCCATTCTACTTTTGGTCTCCCGTACATTGATTATAAAAGAAAGTGAAAAAAACGTCAAGAATTCCCAGATTGGCTACTACAACTCTCATTGAGGCTATATACAGCGAACATTACACGACAGGGGCGCTGTTTTTGTACTTTTTGTAGGCGGCGTTAATGGAGAGTTTTCCCTCTTTGACCGCCGCGATGTCCCCCGGGGAAGCGGATTTAAGGATGAAACGGGCTCTATAGAAAGTAGAAGCGGCGATACCGTATTTTTTGGCCAAGAAATCAACACTGCGGCCTGACCCGTCTTTTTCATCCTTTGATTTAGGTTTAACATTTGCCGCCAAGTTCAGGATATGAGCCTGTGAAAGCTTTACGCTCAGCGGCAGGTCTCCGGGCGCGGGCGGCGGCGTTCTGCCGGCCGTGGCGGTCGCCGGCGCGTCTTGGCCGGCCGTCACGGCGGCGATGGCCGGCGGCGTTCTTACAGCGTCCGCAGCCGCATCACGCGTCGGCGCCGGGCTTGCCGGCGCGTCCCTGGCCGGCGGGACATCCCGCGCGTCCGCTCCCGCCGCGCGGTAAACGAAGGAACGCTGTAAGATACCGTCCTTCTGAACGACGACACCGTCACACAACGACGTGATAAATGCCCAGGGGAGCTGTGTATAAAACGGGGCGGTACTCATGGATAAAACACGTCCTTTTGGTAAATGTTATCGAGAACAATATCGATCATGTAGGGATCGCGTTTCGTTAAAACACGCATGATGATGTACAGAATGATTATCGGAATAAGCATAAAGTACAGTTCCAGGCCGAAGACAAAGACAAGGCCGAGCATGAGGAGCAGGAACAGCCCTATTTCCGGCACGCCGCCCACCAGTTCCCTCTGGAGGAGGGAGCGGTGAACCTTCCTGCCGTAGCCGATCATTTTTTTCATATTATTAGCCACTGGACGCCGCCTCTATAATTTTCGCTATAATCTCCGAGGCCGCGAACAGAATCGCGCAGGCGACGGCGATGGCTATAATGTTACGCTTCATTTTTTCGTTGTCCTTGTTGAAGCCGTAAGCGACCGCGCAGCCGGCAAGGGAAGCGATAAGAATCCCCTTGACAAGGGGGCCGGTAAAAGTAGCTACAATATTATTCATTAGAGTATTCATCTTCTCCGGCATTATATCGGCCTGCGCGTAATTCACCGCCGCCTGTAAAGCAAAAAACGCGACAATAAATTTTCCCCTGTGTTTTTTTAGAAAAGAAAACATAATAATACACTCCTATTAAAAAATTATTTATATTAACGGCAATTAGCCGGCTAATACCTCTGTAACGGTTTTAATTTCATCCACGCGCGGGCCGAAGCCCCTGACAAAGGATAGATGGACAATTAAATTGACCGTATCCCGCAAGTCCGGAAGTTTCCCCATGATTTTCTGCCGTAAAAGCCCTTCAATACGGGAGACCGTGGATTTGGCGCTGTCCGCGTGGATCGTGGTGATGTTTCCCGGATGGCCGGTGTTCCAGGCTTCCAGCAGTTCAACCGCCACCTCCCCGCTTCTGATCTCGCCAAAAATAATTCTTTTCGGCGTCCAGCGCAAAGCGGTCTGGATGGCGAGGACGGCCTGCTCCTTGCGGATGTAAAGCTGCGTTTTATTTTTGCTTTTACACTGCAATTCCGGCGTATCCTCGACAATGTAGAACCTGTCATCCGGGGTAAACTCGCGCATTTTTTCGATACAGGCGTTTGTAAACGTAGTTTTGCCGCTGCCTGTGGAACCTGAAATAACAATATTGCTGCGGCGCTCGATATGGGAAACCAGCAGATCATAAAAGGCATTTGAAATTCTGTCCTGCGATAAATACTCTTCAAGGGTAAAAATCTTGTCCGCCGGCCTGCGGAAAGAAATTTCCGGGGACTCCGTCCAGGGCGGCAGTATGGCGGTAGTCCTGATATTGTAGCGCGGGATGACAGCCTCCAGCGTCGGGCGCGCCCAATAATCGATCGGAGTGTCCGACACGGACGCTATACTGTTGATGATCCTCATCCTGCCGGCGGTATTGATGCTGATACCCGGATCGTAAATCCCTTTTTCAAAGTCGTCCACCTGAACATTACCATCGCCGTACACATACACGTTTGTAACCGTTTTAAGGTCGAAAAACGGCAGCAGGACGGCAATATCATTCAGCAGGTTATTCATCAGCCTGCGGTGAAATTCGAATTTTTCTTCTTCTTTACTCATCTGAAAAATATTGGTGCAGAATTCTTTCAAAGAACGGGACGTCGTTTTTTAAAGATTCCTGAAAAGAATTAAAAAAAGTATCAAAGCGTGATTTTGCCGACATGGAAGCCTCGTTTTTTAAACTTTCAGGGATTTCAGGATGATAACACAAATTATTTTTGTACATAAAAATGAGGAAATTAAAAATAATCTGCTGCGCGTCGATAACCTTTTGCAGTTTAACCTGCATATCCTTGATACCGATCAGGCGCAGCGTTTCGTCCTCAATATCCGGTTTTATATAATACCTGATGGCTTCGCAGATAAGATCGCTTTGGCTTTTAATATTATGGACGCCGCAGTACAGATCAAGTTCATGTTCCAACTCCTCCGGCAGCCGAAAAGATTTGTGTTTTCTTTTCATCAGGCGTTTTGAGTTTTTGCTCATAGACCCACCTCATTTACCGCGGCTACAGGATTTTCCTCATCTGCATCCTCCGGGACGTCCTCATCTACAGCCTCCGGTATGTAATCCGTGATATTCTCCGGCCAGTCTTCCGGCAGATCATCCGGAACGTCATCCGGCCAGGACTCCGGGACGTACTCATCCAGGTCCTCCGGAACGCTTTCCGGAACGTCACCCGGCACGTCCTGGGGGACATCCGGGACATCCCGCGGCCCCTCCTCCGCGTCAACGGTGAACCACTGCCGCCGTTTATACTTTTCTATCGTGTCACGCGCCAGCTTTACCGCCTCTTCGCGGGTGGTAAAGGCCGGTTTTTCCGCCATGCGGGAAGTGAACATTTTATCCTGGTAGTAGACATTTTTCTTGCCCAGATACGGCGGATAACCCTGCATCAGCAAAATAAAAGAATCGAAAGGTATCTTCATCACCTCGTCCGGATTTATCAAAGACCTTTCCTGTTCGTTCTGCGACGCGCTGCGGTTCTCGTAGCCCAGCCCGCCGCGCCCTCCGGAATAACTGTCGTTGGACTTTAAAAACGATTCTTTGCCGCATATTTTACTCAGGAATTCGGCGCTCTCTACTTCGCCCGGCGCGAAAAACAGTGAATTCCGGCAGTGCGCCAGGAAAGAATGATCCTTGCCGTAAAGACTGTTAAGCTGGTTTATTGACTGGAAAATCAGAAAATAATGAATACCGTAACCGTTGTGAATACCCATATTTGTGTGGAGCTCCTCCATTTTGCCCAGCTTGTCGAATTCATCCAGGATAAAGAGGATAGGCACCTTGAACTTTCTGTTTGTCGCCTTTGTCTCGCCCGCCGTAAACTTGCGTGACATGAGGATGATAAACATACGGATTAACGGACTTATGCGCTGCACATCTGAATAAGGGATCGTTACGTAAAGCGACACCGGCACGTCTGTTTTCTCAAATTCCTCCAGACAGAATTCATGATTTTCCGTGTTGCGTTTTATATGAACGTCAGCGAAAACCGCGAGAGCGTTGTTGACCGTAGACAGTACGGAGCCGGCCTCCTTATCCGGCCTCTTGCGCTGGTTGCCGGCGCCCTCGGCTATCTGATCGTGTATCCGCTCCGTACAATGCTTTGAATTAAGCATAAGATCGTAAATATATTTTTCGTTTTCCGCGTCTGTCGGATCAAGTTGTGAAATAAACTTCCGGCAGCCGGAGAGGGATTTGTCCGGCCAGTCACTGCATAAACAATGCAAAATTATGGAAGTCAGCAGGTCTTTAGCCGCCGTGACGAAATGATCGCTTGTGGCGTTCCCTCCCCCCGACGCCGGCGTTGTAAGGATGTCGGCTATAAGGTTCGCGTCGCTGAAGGCGTCATCGCCCGGCCTGATCTCCATCATCGGGTTAAAGTGGTGGCCCTCGCCGACCGGTGCCCACCGGTAAACCTTCCCGAATCTTTTTCTGAAACCCGATGTCAGATCAAAATTCTCTCCCTTAAAATCCAGCACGATAACACTTCCCGGGTAAGACAGGAGCGTAGGGATAACGTTAGATACACCCTTACCGCTTCTTGTCGGCGCGGCCAGCAGCGTATTGTAGAGCCCCGACACGATAATTTTATCGGAGGGCGATTTAAGGTTAAGCGTTACCGAATCGAATTTAGGATTCCAGCCGTACTTTAATTTCGCCTCCGCCGTCTGGCCTAAAATAACGCCGCCTTTATCCCCCAGAAGGCCGGCCGCTTTTAAATCTTTTTTCCTGGCCCACCGCGCCGTGCCAAAAATATTCTCACTCTTGTTTTTTATAAAAATGAAAGTGACGAATAAATAAAAAAGAACAGCGCCGAAAGAAACGAAACCCACGGTTTTTGCGGCGGCATACAAAAGAGGATGTATCTCCGTCCGTCTAAAATAACGTAACAACCAGAAGAAAATATTCCAGGGCGCGTACAGCGGGGTATTAAGAAATACGCTAAAATAATTACCGGTCCATCCCGGATCGTAATTCACGGATTTGGCGAACTGCTGTGTGCCGGCCCAACAGCCAATAACAACTATAACGAAAGTAATAAGTTTAAAAAAGAAGCTTAACGCCTGGTCATGGCTTGTTGTTTTGGGCTTGTCCCGCAGGAATTCGTTACGGCTCATCTTTCGATCCCGTATTCCCGCGGTGAACGGCTTAGAGGGGTTTCTCGTCCTTCAGTAATATCTTTGCCATCTCGTGACAATCCCTTGAGTCTTGCCGCAGCGATTCTATCTCCTGCTCGGTCAAGCGTCTGGGAACGTTCAATGAGTCTTCCTTCCGCCTCTGTGAAGCACTTGTAGTTTCCTTCATAAAGATTATACTCCTTGCAAAAAGATTTTAGGTTGACGGCGCCGAATTTGTCAACCAACTGATGTTGGAGCCGCGGCGGGGAAGCCAGCCGGTCGCCATGTTTGCCGAGCGCCAGCACTCCGGTATGAACAACTTTACCGCCGTTTTTTTCAATAAAGTACCGCATTTCGGAGAATGTTCCGCCGTGGGCGCATACGTCGTCAAGAAGTATGTAAGGAACTGTGAAATAATAACAAAGACAATTTATTCTGGCGTAATTTTGTAATTCCATGATTCAAATGGCGATATTTTAACGATAGAAATAGGTCCAAACTCTTCATCTGAAACCTTTTCGGCAAGCTTGTATTCAGTATCGTCACGGACGCATATTACTTCAAGCCGGTTGTTGTTTTTGTGGAACCGATTAAGTCAAGAACCTTTCGTGGGTCTTTTTTATGGCGGTATTCCTGCCCGCTGTTCTTGGAATTTCCGATGTTTTCCTTCTTTTGCGTATCGACAGAGATCACCGGATCGCCTGCCGTTCATCGAGCAACGACTTCATCCGCAAAATCCGTTCTTCCATACTGCCCCCCCCCTACAACAACGGTTGGAGTTTGCCTAGTCAAGCGCGTAGCGCTTGCCTGGCAAACTCCTATGGCAAGCCGTAGGCTTGCCACAACAACGGTTGGAGTTTGCGGTAAGCAATCGCGTAGCGATTGTGGCGCAAACTCCCAGGGCAAAGGCGCAGCCTTTGCCACCCCCGCCCAACTTTTTCAAAAAAATCCTGAAAATTCAAGCAAAACAGCTTCTGCCGCACATATATATTATACAGGAGAAGATTTATGAAAAAGAAAACACCTAAAAAAGAACCGCGCAGGGGACGTTTAAGCCTCTGGCATACAGCCTTTGTCGAGGCCATGCAACGGGAGCTCAAACCCTGGAAAGACTTTTTGCGTTTCGAATCGGAACACCTGCTTAACGCCGCTCCTCTAGCGGTGGACCTGCTCATCATCAAAAAGGAGGCGGGGTTCACAATCAATAACAAAATCGCGGA
>JAIRMP010000144.1 GCA_031258615.1 Spirochaetaceae bacterium
CCAAAACATTCTTTTCCGGTTACCATAGTTCCATGTCTAAATCTCCGGGCGACACGGACATATTCGACCGTTCTTTCAAGAAGATCATCGAAAGCCTTTCCAACAAGGCGCTGATACAGTTCATCAACTCCATGTTTGGCGCGGATCACCCGCTGGACAGCGAGGTCAGACGCCTCAATACCGAACAGATAGACGATCACTTAAAAAAACAGCAGCCGGACGAAATCGTCTCTATAGGCGGGCAGGACTACGTGATCGAAGAGCAGACCACGGACGACGCTAACATGGCAATACGGATATTCGAGTACGGCTATGCCCACGCCATGAAGAACAAGGAAATAATGGAGGGCGTAATCATATTGCCATATCCCCGCATGATCGTGATATACTTGGAAGCGTCAGCGGCAACGCCGGATGAATTGATCGTGCGGCTAAAGTTTCCGGACGGCAGCGAGCACGACTTCAAGGTAAAAACGGTAAAGGTGTTAGAGCACAGCGTAGAGGAGCTTGTGGAGCAGGGGTTCACGCCGCTGTTGCCGTTCTATATCGTTAAATTGCGCAAGGCGGCGAAGCGTGCGAAGACAGACGAGGAGAAGGCCAAGGTCGAGGAAGGGTTTAAGGCGCTGGGCCTTAAACTAAAAGAAGCGATAGAACAGGGAGCTGACAGGGGACGCTTCAGCGAAGAAGACATAGTAACGCTGTTGGAAAGACTTGCCTACCTTGTAAATCACATTGGAGAGGGATACAGAACTACGGAGGTAAATGGAATGTTAAGGGATTCAGCGAAAGGATACGGAGTGATAATGCAGGAGAGAGGCGAGCGGCTCGGTGAGCGGCGCGGCAAACGGCTCGGTGAACGGCGCGGTGAGCGGCTTGGCAAGCGGCTCGGTGAGCGACTCGGCAAGCTGAACGACGCAAGGAACGCACTGAAAGAAGGCTTGTCTATAGAACAGGTAGCGCGGATAACAGAAATTCCGGCGGACAAACTGCTGAAACAGCTAAACAAGCCTGAGAAAAAGTAGCGGCGGTCAACCGAGGGCATAGTTGGAGGTAATCCCCGCCCGGCCCCCTCGTAAAGCCTTCCCGTCCCTGCTCACTGTTCATTGTTCATCCTTTTTTCCGGATTGCTTCGGCGCTACGCCGCCTGGAAATGACCCTCGACCACGCCGCGCGCCCCTGCCGGCGGCAAGCCGCTATCGCGGCTTGTGAGCGCCTGTAGGCGCGAAGCAATCCATGCGAGACGGCTCGACAAGCGGGGCGGGCAGGTTGAAACCGGGCGGTCTAGGTGTCATACTGGGCGGCAGGGGTTATGAATGAGCTACAGTGAACGGCGTGAAAAGGTGTATGCCTGGATGGAGACGGAAGGTATTAACCTTGTTATGTTGCAGGATAACGAAGACAGGCGGGATTCCGCAGTGCGCTGGCTTTCGGGGCATCCTGCGGATGCAGTACTCTTTCTGTCGTCCGACAGGAAGGCGTTGCTCGTACCGTGGGACATAAACATGGCGCAGCTTTACGCATCGTGCGATATGTTGATACCGTTTACGGCGTACTCGCTCGATCCGGTAAATGCGCTGCTGGACGCGACGTACAATTTGAAGACGCCTGCTGGCGGAAAAATAGAGATATCTTCCGTTACATCGTACCCGGATTTTCTCCGGTATGTTGAAAAAATATCCGATTATGACATAATTTGCCGCAAGGACGGGATAAAACCGGAGATTGACCGGCTGCGCATGATAAAGGATGACGATGAAATCCGTGTTTACCGCGCGCTTTCCGTATTCACAAACCAGGTGATGGATGATGTGGAGAAAAATGTACGCGAGGGGGTGCTGAGGACGGAGGTGGATGTCGCAATCTTTATAGAGTACACGGTGCGGCAACAGGGCTGCGACGGGACAGGCTTTCCCACGCTTGCGGCCGGTCCGGGACGCAGTTTTGGCATACACGCGTTTCCGACGTATACGTCCGCGCCCTTTGCCGGGCCCGGGCTTTCCATACTGGACTTTGGCCTCGTGATGCACGGCTATACGACCGATGTTACGATGACCTTTGCCCGGGAGCCGCTTAGCGCGCGGCAGGAAAAGAATCTTGGTCTTGTCATTAAGGCCTATGACCTTGCGCTGTCAAAGGTGAAGGACGGCGTTCTATGCAGGACTATAGCGCAGGCTGTTGATATGTTCTTCAAAAAATCGCGCCGTTCCATGCCGCACGGTTTGGGGCATGGTATAGGCTTGCAGCCGCACGAAGCGCCGTTTTTACGTTCCCGCGCGGACAATGAATGGCATCTTGCTCCCGGAATGATATTTACAATAGAGCCCGGTCTTTACGACCCCGTTGAAGGCGGCTGCCGTTTTGAAAATGACGTTCTGCTAACGGAAAACGGCCCCGAGGTGCTTACCGAATCCAGAATTGTCCGTATGTAACCCTTCCATTACAACTTGTTTATATTTATAGTTTCCCCGCCGTAGACCGGCAGCCGCAAGGCAGGGGGCTTAAATTAACTTTTTATGAGGAGTTTTATGAAAAAAATTTTACTGTTGGCGCTTACGGCCTTGGTCGTAAGCGCGGGCGCTTTCGCCCAGAATTTCGGACAGTGCGGTCAGAACTGGCGTCCACGGCAGGCGTTTGGGCCTCAGGCTTTTGGTCGCGATGCCGGCAATACCGGCGAGGAGCTTACGCTTAACGGCAAGCTGGAATGGGCGGACGGACGTATCGCTGTGAAAACGGAGGAAAAAACATACTTCGTCACCGGCATACGGCAGCTTTTGGGCTTTGTTGACGGCCTGAAGGAAGGCGCGCAGCTTACGCTGACAGGCAGGGCCTACGGCGTTTCGTACATTCCTGATTACGGCTTTTTCCGCACGGAAAAGGTCAGTTTTAACGGCAAGGACTATGCGGTAAACCGCGGCGGCCCCGGATTTGGGGAGATTACGCGGCATGACCGGGGCCGGAATGGAGGAGGAGGTATGATGCGGCCCGGCTGGTAGTCCGGCAGTGTTTATGGGGAAGGGCGTATCATAAGAGCCCTTCCCTGATACCGCGAAGTACGGTGAAGTACGGGTCGGCATCGAATTTCCAGAATTCTGTGGCGCTTTTGCAGATCAGGCGATCGCTTTCGGCGTCTATACCAACTATTCCACTGTCAAGAATCATTTTTTCATAGGGGGCAAACAGACTCCCATAGTACAGGGTCTTTTCGCCTCCGGCAGGAATCGTTACGGTGGTGGGCGAATCGAGCAAAGTCCGCATATTGCGGGCGTAGTCCAGGCCATAGGCCCAGGCGCCCACAGCGTTTTCCGTACCCAGGCAGTAAGTCAGATCGGGCCCGCCGTCCCAGGGCGCCCACGGCGTATAGGGCCTGCCGCCGTACTGCATCCAGAGGTCGTTAAAGTAAAGAATTATTTCGTCATCGCCGGTTTCGTTTCTGCCGGCGGCAGGGCCCGGAAAAAAAGAGATGTAGGCCAGTTTTAATCTGGGGTTTACAACGGACAACCAGCCGAGATGCGCGGTTTTTGGGATCGCCCCGCTGACAAAATCTGTATAGCCTATCGGGGGCGGGACTATGCTAAGGTCTGTTTTTCCACCAAAGCTGAGCGGCGCCCTCGACAGTACGGAAAATTCCGCGCCCAGGGCAAGCCGCGTGGTGGTATCGAATTCGCCGCCGGGAGGCGACGTTATCCACGCGTTTGCAGCCGCGGAGATCAGGCAGCCTGACTCCAGGAATGGGGCGCCGGCTGTGTTGTGGAACGCGCAGCATATTTCGGTATCGCTGTCGCCCGAATTCCGTATCGACAGGGCGGAATAGTGGACGCTTTGACCCGGTACAAGCGCATCGATCTTTTTGAACGACAACGGCATGGAAATATCCGGGCTGTTCATCTCTGTCAATGCCCAGGCAGCCCCGCTTTTTTCATCCAGGCCGCTCTTTATGTAGTCCCATTTTAGGTTTGCCGTCCAGCCGTGCGGCGGCATGGTAACGCCGTTTATGATATGGGCGGGCCCAAAATTGGGAGCGCAGGGAAAATTTCCGGCAATGTTGTAAAATAGCTCGGACTTCCAAAAGGGGCCATCCTCCGCGTCCGTATACGGCTTGCCGGAATTTGACCGGAACCAGGGCTGCCAGTGCGCGTTTATCTGCCGTTTGTCCTGAACGCTGCAAAAAAACGGTATCATGCCGCCAATATCATCGACCTGCATACGCAGCGTAGAGTTTTCAAAAAACGACGCCTCGCGCCGGCCAATACCTTTAACCCGTGAAACGGCAGCCTTTTCGTAAATTTTTGTCATACGTTTCAGTATATAGGACAAAGTAAGATTTGAGAAGGTAGTGGAGAGCCTATGAGGCGGCGCGCTAATAGAAGGGGTACAGGAAGGAGGCTACCAGGATGAATGTACCTATGCCTATAGGCAAGAAACCGGAATAGTAAGCCAAACCGGCGATATCCTCGTCTATACTGTCGTATGTGTAATGAATTACATTCTGCATGGCAACGCCGGCAAGCGTTAAAATAAGCCCGCTAAGGATGCCTCCTGTTTTTAAACGGGCCACATGTTCAGCGTCTGTCAAAGAAGAATTCACAGTCAGTACATTAGAGCTGTCAAACACATTTTCAGGCGGGACAGCGGCGGTATTCGTCAGTAATGACTCCGGGTATTCAGAGATTTTACCTGACCAGTATTTTACTATATCGTTGTTAATTGATGTCTTTTCAACATTGTTTTCCTGCGCGTTAAAAACGAGCGTCTCGCTGGGGTTAATCTTGACCCGTCCAAGCGCCGGCGACAGCGTGGATGGTACGAGCACAGCGGAACCGGATATGGTAGAAACATAAAGAATCGGCTGGGAACTGCCCCCGCGTTCAGAGTTTACTATGTAATCAATATTGACGGAACCTTTCTGCGCCTCCGTTATCGATATACCGGTCTTCACGATGATCATTTCGCCCCCATCCTGCTGATCGATACGAATACGTCCGTAGACAAGCGCGATCACCTGTGTACTGCTGGAACCGCCTATATTTTCAAAAATCAGTGATGTATTTTCGGCTATATATATGGACACCGTACCCGGCAATACACGGACTTCAACGAAAACACCCGAAGCAGCCTGAATCATGTCTCCGTTCTTTAGCGTAATGCCAGTGCCTGTGGTAATATCCAACGGGTTGTAAGACTGCCGTACCCCGTTGTTCCCCACCAAAACGAAGGGCCCCCCACGGGCAGATATAACGGTAATTTTTTTTTCGGACTGGGCCTGCAACATACCCGCACATAGAAGTAGTTCGGCAAAGATAATCGCTTTAATCCAAATCCTGTCATGCAGAAAATTTGACATTATTAGTACTCACGCCTTTTTATGCAATGGTTTCGTGCAGATCAACTGCTGATTTTAATAGTAAGCGTTCAGTAAAATAATATCAATACAGAATCTAAATCTACCGATTATTAAATGGGAAAGGGACAAAAGCACCCTTTTCAGGGGTACCCGGTGAAAAAATTTTTTTATGTTGTTTTATGGCTTTCCTGCGCCGCTATTCTCTTTGCCGCCGAATCGGCTGGAATAAGCGTCGGAATCCGCTACCATAATAAACAGTTGTACTATCCTCAGAACGGCAGTATTTTTGTGCAGGTTACGGTTACGAACAATTCAAGCGGTGTATACCGTTTCAGGCTGCCGGACGACAGGGCCTTCGCGCTGGACTTTGATGTCCGTACTCCCGGAAACCGGCAGGTTGAAAACGCCGATATCCTGATAAGAAAGCGGTCGGGGCAGAGCCGGGTTTTTTTCCGTGAGTTAAGCCTTGATCCGGGCGAATCGCTTTCGTTTGTCGAAAACATCCGTGACTGGAGGCGGCTGGACGAGCCGGGCTCCTACATTGTGCAGGCTAAATTCTATCCCGGCCTATTCAAGAACGGTAACATCACGGTGAGTACCGGTGAAGGTTCCGGCGGTTTTGAGCTTCTTGGCGGTTTTCAGGCGGGAAATGAGGGGGCCGGGGAGGAGGCGCTTGTCTCTAACAGGCTGAATCTCCATATAAGGGCGCCGGCAGTACTGGATTCCGGCGGTATACCTGTCGCTCTGGAGGAGGAGACCCAGGCGATTTACTTTAGGGAACAGATACCGCCGGACGAAGTTGTTTCGTGGACGCTGCGGAGCCGCCAAAAATCTCAGTGGGAAAAATTCTTTCTGTACCTCGATCTTGAACAGATGGTGCAGCGGGACGCGGCGCGTGAACGTACCTGGCGCGCGGAATCGGAGGAGGGACGCCGGCGTATGCTGGCATCGTACCGTGAATCTTTGAGCAAACAGACAATAGACGGCGACATAAGCGCTATCCCGTTCGAATTCAAGATTGAGCGTACCACGTACAATGCGGACGAAGGCACGGTCAGCGTACTTGAGAAATTCAAGACGGGCGATTACACGGAAGTTAAGCGTTACACCTACTATCTGCGGCGTTCCGATGGTGTCTGGACTATAGTTGACTATGTTGTCCTGAGTCTCGGCACTGAGTAGGCTGGTTTAACCGGAATGAAACTGATGCTTGTACTTGATTCCCGCGAGATTCGCAAACGAATAGCGGACTATGTGGGGACGCTGGGCGCCGAGATAGTCTGCTACCAGCATATCATCAAGGCGATGGATAATGTTGACGAGGTATCGCCGGACGGCATAGTTGTAAGCGCGTCTGACTTTCCGCGTCACTGGAAAACACTGGTTTCGTTTGTCCGCAGTGAGAGGCCGCCGGAAGCCTGCGCGATAGTCCTGCTGTACGGCCCCTTTTTCACTGAGCAGGACCGCAAAAAGGCCGCGCACCTGAATGTAAGCTGTCTGGTAAACGAGACTCATCTTGATAAACGCGCGTTAAACCGTCTCCGTGAGGCGTTTCGTCCGTACATTTCCGCCGAAAAATGGATAGATCACCTTGCCGTGAGGCCGGAAAATTCCCTTGCCATGATAATTACAAACCCTTTGACCGGCGCGCTCGTCCCGGGAAAGGCGGTACAGATTTCACCTGACGGCGCGGTTTTCATGCCGGACAAACCCGGTCTCGTAAAAAACCTGCCCGCCATGACGGAACTGCCTGGCTGCTCGATCAGGGCCGGCGGCGCGCTGCTGTCACCGATCTGCCGTGTGGTACGTAACGGAGACGGCGTGATCGTACTAGAATTTACGGCGCTTAGTCCCCGTGAAAAAAGCATCCTTGATATGATATTCTAACAGTATAACCGGTACAGCAGCTTATCTGCGATCGGAAACCATGCCGAAACTATTGTCGTGGCGCATCCACTCCGCCAGCACGGCGGCAAGCTCTACCGTGAGCCTGCCGCCCTTTTTCGTGTCTAAAACAATGGAGAAAACTTACCGCGGTCCATAATCACGTTGCCGAAGCCGCTTCCAGGATATTGCGTAACGCGTTTGCGCTTCCGCAGTGTGACTGTACCAGCAGAATATCCTTACGCGCCGCCTCTTTTTTTGCCACTTTGACCATTTCGTGCGAAACAGGATGTGTAAAAATGACAATCAGATCGGGATTGCCTATTAAACTTTCCATGTTTCCCTTTGGCTGTGTAAAAATTTTGGCCTTGCAGGAAAATTCTTTGCAGATAGCCTTGTAACGGCAAACCATGCAGTCGTTTCCGCCAATGATAACAACATTCATATACGCCCCTACACGGCAAGCCGTTTGCCCAGTTCCAGGCATTTGTCGAGGGCGGCCTTGTCAGGCTCAAGCTGGGCTATGATACCTTCCCCGTCAACATTTGCGCCCAGTTCCTTCATCCGACCGGCCCAGCTCCGCATCCACTGACCGTCGCCCCAGTCATACGAACCGAACAGGCCGAGGGGCTTACCCTCCAGCTCCGCTTTGGACAACTTGGCGATAAACGGCTCCATCTCGTCCTCTTCCAGAGCCTCATCACCCATAGCCGGGCATCCGAAAGCGAGCGCCTCCGCCGCTTTTACCATCTCCACGGAGGCCTCTCCAACCGTTTTCAGCGTAAGTTCTCCGCCGGCCTCCTCCACACCCTTGGCAACCTCTTTTGCCATGGTTTCCGTATTGCCGCTGCTGCTCCAATACACGATCAAAACTTTTTTCATACCAAACTCCTTAATGATTTTACGTTTTACTAACTTATGTTAATAATTTCTAACAAAAGGGTCAAGCCCCAACCGTGAAACCGTAAAAAAAACTGTATAGCGCATATTCAGGATTTCGTACAGGATACTGTTATGACGGTGATAGTACTTCAGGCGCGGCTTGATTCGAGCCGCCTGCCGCGCAAGGCCCTCCTTCCGCTTGACGGGAAGCCGCTGGTATTCCACGTTATGGAGGCCCTGTCCCGCATTCCCGCCGCGCTGCGCATCCTTGCCTGCCCGGAAGACTCTGCCGATACGTTCAAGGCGCTCGCCGCGTCCGCCGGCTTTGAGGTATTTGCCGGTTCAAAGTACGATGTTCTGGGGCGCTTCTGCGCGGCGATCCGGCACTTTGGTCTGGCAAGTGAGGGCGGGTGCAGGATCGTCCGCGCCACCGGGGACAACCCATTTGTGTTTTGCGACGCCGCGGAGGCGATAAACGGCGAAGCCGCCGCGCTCGACGCGGACTATGCGGGATTTGCAGGGCTGCCGTACGGGGCGGGGGTCGAATCTGTCGCTGTTTCGGCGCTTTTGCGGGCCGAAAAGGAGGCGGAAACGCAGTACCACCGGGAACACGTCTGCCCCTACCTGTACGAAAACGGCGGCATCTTTACGCTGCACCGCCCGCTCGCGCCTGCAAAATGGCGTTATCCGTCCATGCGCCTCACGGTAGACACCGCCGACGATTACGGGACCGCAGAACTGCTTTACAGGGAGCTTTTACGCAACGCCCCGCCTGAAGAATGTGTACCAGGCGAAGCTATAATAGGCGCGTACAACAGGATTTTTCCACCTCCACCGCGGTAAACGTTCCGCCGTTTATGACGCAGGCTGCGCCGCTTTAGCGGCGGAGGCGGTAAAACAGGCGGTGAGTTTCCGCATGGAGTGCGGAATACTTGCCGGCTTTTAAAAAAACACGGATCGGGAGAGAGGATATGTTACCAACCGAATTGAGCCGGGATGACCTTTACAGGTATTGCCGGGAGGAAGGCAGGGAAGCTGCACAGGAAAAAGATATGCGGTACTTTTCCGGGCTTACCAGACGCGCCAAATTGACGTATGGCCAAAAAAGTATGTTTGATACCTCGCCGCTGAAACAGCAAAACAGCGGACATCCGCTGATGCGGGTAATCTTCAAGCGATTTCGTGGTAATTGTTGTTTTCCGTCAGGCTTTTTTGCCGACACTATTTTGCTGACATCCCACATAACCGGAAGGCTGCCGTGAATAAATACCTTTCTTACTGTTTTCTCTACGATGATCCTGGCGATCTGCGCTGCGACTTTGAAATAGCTTCCGATGAGCTTGCAAGCATGATGGGTTTACTGCGTTCCCTGATTGATGATGAATGCCTGCGCGCCGAACTTACCCGTCTGAATGAACTGATGTACCACATCAACCCGTCGCTTAGGACGAGGACGGCGGTAAGCGGGGAGGAGTTGGATTGGCTTGCCGGGCGGGTAAATGAAATGCAGGCGGAAATACGGGAAAGTTTTGACCAGGCCGCCCCTTACCGTGAAAAAAAGCCGCGTTTCGTGGTTCCGCAGGGCTGTACCGCCGCGTCGTACAGCCACATCATACGGAATAAATGCAAATCGCTGGCGCGGCTTTTGTACCGCCACAAAGAACAGGGAAACCGCGTGGAAGACATTCTCTTTGATCTCATCAACCTGTATTCAGGATACTTTTATACGCTGGCGCTAAAACTCAACCGGGACGCGGGGGTTGCGGAGACAGAATTCAAGAGCCGTGTATACTAACGAAACCGGCGGCGCGGCGATTCGGCGGCGGTTTGCGAAAACGGTGGGGAAATTTCGCCACCCTTCTTAGTGAATGTGGCAAGCCACAGCTTGCCATAGGGGTTTGCGTTACAAACTCCAGGCCTATTTAGCGGCAGCAATGCAGGTTTCATCAAAAGAACGATACGGTTACTTCCCGGCCTTTTCCAGGGCAAACTCTACCGCTTCGTTAAACTGGTTAAACGCTATGGTCGCCCCGCTTACCGCGTCCACCTTGCGAAGGTCGCCTTCGGTACGCCAGCGCGGAGCGCCATTAAGCCCGCTGGCGGGCTGGCGGCAGGTTCACGCCGCAGAAAAAAGCGCTTACCATCAATTCTATTGATTGCTGGGTGTACAGTCTATACTTTAGGTTGTAAAACAAGAGCGTCATAAACTGTGTAAACTTCGCTATGCCTTTACAGTCATTATAAGATATATTTGCATCACAAAGGATACGGCTGGAAATATAAGAAAGAGCAAATTTTTCGTTTATACTTTCACAACCCGAAAAATCAGCCGTAACATGAATAGGATGCCGCCTTAAAAACCAATACGTCGTATAACCGTATATCTTTTCAACATTTGGCTTTTCAATATTTTGAAATATACGCATACGCACAATATCCGTAAAATAATCAAGAACAGCCATCTTTAAGCTCTTTATGTCAATCCGTACTTTCTTATCTATTCCAAGTTTGACTAAAAATGAATTTACATCTTTTAATAGATACTTAAATCTTTTCACTATAGTCTGTTCAGGGTAATAATCCGTCAGAAACTTGGCATAATCGTCATCCTTAAGCATATAGCCCATTTTATTTTTGATCCAGCAAAGTTATTTCGTTAAATATATCCGTCTCAAGAAATTCCGTAAATGCGTTACTATCACGGTCCTCTTTTGTTTCCGAGTAGTCATCTGCCGTGTTGGTTGACCGTTCAATCTTAAACACGCCTTTAGAGAGTTCGTCCCTAAACTGATCTACCTCTTTTTCCATTTCTATATCGGTCATTTACCTTTCCTCCTAGTAAGCTCCCAAAGAGCAAAAAACAGCCGACCTCAACCAAATCTGTTGCCCCATAAAATTTACGATACCCGTAAAATCAACTTTAGTCAATAAAAGATAGCGGCTTATATAGCGCTATCTCTCTGGTTTTTGCCTAAAAATACTATACATATGTATATGCGCCGCTGGCGGGCTCACTTCACCGCCTTTTCGAGAGCATCTTCAACGGCTTCGTTAAACTGGTTAAACGCTATAGTCGCGCCGCTTACCGCGTCCACCTTGCGAAGGTCGCCTGTTTCGCGGTAGGAACGGGCGTACTGTTCCATCGCGCGGACGGCAAGCTGGGCCTTGTTGTAAAAGTCCTGGTTGGAAATCACGCCGTTCACCTTGCCGTATTCCTCGCCCTTGATCGCGCCGTCCTTCTGGCGGGTAACGAACAGGCAGTCCGAAACACGCCCGTCCGTTATCGTTACGGTAACCTCGCCCCAGGCGCCGCGGTCGTCCGGGCCGCTTTTACCGGTATACACGCCGTCCTCATACACCCGCTTCCCGCAGCCCGCGGACAAGCCTAACGCCGCCGCCAACAAAACCCAAAAATATTTTTTACGCATTTGTTTTCCCCTTGTCATTTTACGCCGATCAATCGCGCTTACGCCTTTTTTCAAAATACTCCTTCATTTCTTCTATCTTTTCAATTTCTCCTAATAACTCTTGCATTGATGTCCATAATACAATCTGCTATATCAATCATAAATGATAAGTCATTTTCATTAAGCCGCATAAATAATTTCTCTTGTTAATAGAATCTTGTTTTTTCGTATCGGATTTTTCAGCGATTCTTTTTCAACAATATTTACTTCCCTGTTTAGCAATGAGGTGAATTCATTTTCCGCCTCAATAATATCAAGCAGCGTTATGCCTGAATTTTCATTAAATGACACCAGAATATCTATATCACTATTTTTACCAAAATCATCACGAAGCGATGATCCAAATATTGATAGTTCATTTATATGATATTTTTTACATATAGCGGCAATGCTGTCAAAATTAAGAAAAATGCCGTTTTTTTGTAATTTCTCCATAGTATTCATACAGTTTTCCATACGCCTTATTTTATCCCCTTTCAATTTGAAAAATGACGACAACCTTTTTTAATAGATCTTCCAATAACTCATTCCCGACAGTTTCTACATATGTCCATTGCCGGGCATTGTAGTCAATTGTTACAATCTGATTAAGCAATACAACACCCGTTGTTTGGGTGCCTGCTAAAGCAACATAAAGGGGATACCGCCGCATTGTGTTTGAAATCGGCGCAAACACGGCAATATTTGCGTAATCACTCACAAGATGATGGCTCAAGCAAATATATGGGCGATAGCCTTTTTGTTCATGTCCCTGTTTTGGATCAAGGTTAATTTTTATGATGTCTCCTTGCCGCGGGACATGATTTACCATTTCTCTTCTCCCAGAGGAATTGTGGGATTTGTAAGTTCCGTCTGAAAACTTTCTCCCAAATAATCTTTGAAAAGATACTCTATTGTACCTTCCACCGGTACGGCTGGTTTAGAAACGGGTAAAGTATTTTCCCGAACCTCTAAAATCACCTCATCGTTTGCGTGAATTCCCGGATTGCCCCTCATTTTCCTTCCCTCTCAACCACGCGGGCAATGCGGCCATGTTCCAGCACCACCGTGCGTTCCGCGTCTTCGGCGACTTCCGGGTCGTGCGTTACGACTATGATCGTGCTGCCTTCGGCGTGAAGCCGCTTGAAAATATCAATCACTATCTGTTCGTTGGCCTCGTCAAGGTTGCCCGTCGGTTCGTCGGCGAGTATCAAAGCCGGGTAGTTGATCAGGGCGCGGGCTATACAGACGCGCTGCTGTTCCCCGCCGGAAAGCTGGCTGGGCAGATGCTTCGCGCGGTCGGTAAGCCCCACGCGGTCAAGCGCCTCCATCGCCTCCCTTTCGTCCGGCATACTGTGGTAGTACTGCGCCACCATCACGTTCTCCAGCGCGGTGAGGTAATTAACCAGGTGGAACTGCTGAAATATCAGCCCAATCTTGTCCCGCCGTATCGTGGTAAGGCCGCGCGCGCTCTCGCGGGAAATATTCACGCCGTCCAGAATCACCTGCCCGCCCGAAGGCTTGTCCATACAGCCGATAATGTTCATCATCGTAGTCTTCCCCGAACCGGACGGCCCCATAATCGCGAGCCATTCACCCTGCCTCACCGTCAGGTTGATGTTTTGCAGCGCCTTTAGCGTCCCGTACACCTTTGAAATATCCGTTAACTCCAGCAAATCCATACACATCTCCATCAACAAAATATATAAAAGGGACGCACCATCCCCCGCGCTCTCTTGCCGCCCATAGCCCCCCGAATGGAATTTGCGCCGCAAACTCCGGAAACAAGCGCCGAAGGCGCTTGTTCATTCTCCCCTCAACACGATAGCGGGGTCTACGCCGGCGGCGCTCCGCACCGGGATGATACACGCAATCCCCGTTATCAGCATGGACGCGAGAACAGTCAGCGGCAGCAGCAGGGGCAGGAAGGCGACAGGACGGTTAAACACGTTGAGCGCCACACCCTGGGCAAAAACGAAGCCCAAAAGAGCGCCCAGGAACCCGCCCACACCGCCGAGAAACACACCCTCGCCGAGGAACTCCGCGGCAAGACTGCCGTTTGCCGCGCCGAGCGCCTTCCGCAGACCGATCTCCCGCCGCCGCTCGGCAACAACCGCCATCATAGTCGTGGCGACACATATCATGATCAGCATCAGCACAATCACCGTGACGAGGTAAACAAGAGCCCGCAGCTTGGTGAGGACAGCGCCCTCCGACTCTGTAAGCCGCTTGACGAGGCGGGGGCTCACGCCGTCCACCTCCTCGCCTATCGTCCGGGCGAGGGCGGCCAGCGACTCGGCGGGGGCGGAGACACTGCACTCCAGCACGTCAACCCTGCCGCCGTCCCCGGTCATCGCCTCCATATCCTCCAGGGACATAAAAATGAAAGCCTCCTCCGTACCGCCGGACTGCATCACGCCGGACACGGTAAAATCGCGGCTAAAACCCTCACCGGAAGGGCCTGTCCCCGTGATCGTGAACGGGCTGCCCGGCCCCAGACGTATCGTGTCCGCGACCTCCTGCCCGATCAGAGCCTCGCCCGGCGCCGCCGGCCAGCGCCCGGAGACGAACCAGTAGGGACTCGTCTTCCGCGCCTCGTCCAGGACAGTACCCGCCGCCATGAAAGGCTGCTCGTTCACCTTGACCATGCGGTAGCGGTACGGGGCGGCCCCCACAAGGCTGGAAGCCGGCAGGTAAGACAGCGCCCGACGCGCCTCCTCCATGCCGATTGACGCCGCGTTCCCCGCCGGGATGATCACGAAGTTCGCGCCGTACGAGCGGAATTCCTGCCCCATCTGGCGCGGAATATCGTAGTAAACCGTGATAAGCCCGGAAAGAATCGTCGCCCCAATCGCCACCGCCAGCAGCGCGACAAGCATACGCGACCGCCTCCGCACAAGAGAGCTCACCACCATCTTCAAATAAAACCGCTGTTTATTCACACCGTCCCCTTTCCATCATAACACCCTTCATTTATACATGGGTATAAAGGGGGAAGTCTCCCCCTCGCTGCACCCCCGCTACGCGGGTCTTCCGCTACCCCCTCTGCGGGGGGACACCCCCCGCAACGCCCCCCGCCTGCGGTGTCAGACACCATTACCGCATCTCTCAACCGGGAGTACCGCTTCTCTCCGGGACGAGAACCGCATCTCTCCACCACGAGAACCGCATCTCTCCACCACGAGAACCGCATCTCTCCGCCACGAGAACCGCATCTCTCCACCACGAGAACCGCATCTCTCCGCCACGAGAACCGCATCTCTCCGGGACGAGCATTGCATCTGGTCTCCCACCGTGCCTGCCCGCGTCCCCGCCGCAACGCCAAGCCATGTAACAAGGGCTGGAGTTTGCTCCGCAAACTCCTATGGCAAGCGCGTAGTGCTTGCCGCCGCTACCGTCCGTGCAGAACCTCAGCCGGGCGGAGGGAGAGGAGCAGCCTGATTGACGGGATGCTGCCGGCCATCGTTACCAGGAAGACGAGGACCGCGACCACCGGGATCACGAGCGGCTTGATGTCAATCGCCGAGCCGAATACGGAGTGGCCTATTATCTGGGCGAAACCGAGACCGGCGAAGTAGCCCGCCGCGCCGCCTGCTATGCCGGTGATGATGATTTCCGCCAGCACGAGCGCCGAGATCGGGACATCGTACGCGCCCACCGCTTTGAGAAGCCCAATCTCGGCGGAACGCTCCATCACGCTGGCCGTAACGAGGTTCGATATGCCGAGCGCGGAACCGGCCAGGCTCAAAATCGTAATCAGCAGCATCAGAAGCTGGGTCTTTTCCAGAATAGCGCCCTCCGACTCGGCCACCTGCCGTACCGGTTTGGAGACGGAGTCCTGAATCACCTCGTCAATCTGGTAGCAAATCGCGCTGACATAAGCGGTGCAGTACCAGGTCTCCCATTCCTTAATGGAAAGACTCTTTGGGTCCTGAGCGGCGCGGCGGGAAAGCTCGTTGTCCGGCGTTGTGAGGGCGCTCACCTCCACGCGGCTCACGAGGCCCGGCCTGCCCGCCAGCGCCTGAGCGGTGGCCAGCGGCAGGTAGAACTCGCCGTCCTCGCTTCCACCCGCGCTGAAAATCCCCTCCACAGTGAGCTCGGTCCTGCCCGCCGCCGTTTCCAGCAGCACGGTATCCCCCAGATCGAGGCCGTACACCCGCGCCGCCTCCTCCCCGGCCATCACCGCGTTCACGTCGTCATCCCCGATCCAGCGCCCCCGCACGTCCCACCAACTCTTAAGGCGGCGCATACCCGTGTCCAGTTCCTCGCCTGTGGGAATCTCCAGGTGACGGCTGAACCAGGTCCCGACTAGCCGCGCCTCGCCGGCGCTGCCTGTGGGCGGGATGATACGGGCGCGGACGTTGAGGTACGGCGTAAAATCAACGATGTTAAAGGCCCAGAATATCGTTTTGATGTTTACCAGTTCCGACTCGGCGAGGTACTTGTCCGAGACGCCCTCCCCGTCGCTGACCCCGTAAAGGTCGTCCAGCAGGGACGCCCCCCGCGGAAGCACGTTGATATTCGCGCCGTAAGTCTTCAACTCCTGATTCACCTTGTCGCCGACATCGAGCATCACGTTCAGCATCGCCGTAGCGAGAGACGCGCCGAGCGCGACTGTGAACGCCACCATCAGCATCTTGCCCTTCTGCCTGAAAAGGGCGCCCCGAACCATTCTCCAAAACATTTTTCTTAACCCATTCCCTAAGAGGCCGGTCACTTAAACCGGTTCTTTTCGTTTTCAAGATTTTCGATTTCTACCACCATCGAACCGCTCCGCAGGCTATAGGCCAGCGGAACGGGGTTGCAGCCGCCCTTGAAACCAATCGTAGAGATGTTCATCACCACATCGCAGAGGCGGCAGATCACCTCGTCCTTACGCTCGTAGTACCCCGTCGCCCCGCATATATCGCAGGCGTCAAGCCCCACCCCGTAAGCGACCGCGTTCTTCTTTATCACTATGAAGCGGACTTCCGTCCCGTCAGAAGCGTTGAGCGCGAAGCGGTGGAGGCGTCCGTCCTCTATCTGGGTGAGCGGTATCAGTATCTCGCCCCCCTCAACCGTCATCGGCTCGGCGGGGGACAGGACGACCTCCCGTTCCGTATAGTCCTTGATCACCGTCATCGCCAGGACAGAGACGGCGAAGACCGCCGCCCCGGTAAAGCGCCAGCGCCGGTTCGTTCTCCGCGCCGCGCGCGCCTTGCGGCGCTCAGCCGGGTTGTTCCCGGTTATCCTCTCCCTGAAACCGCTGACGAACAGCGCCAGCGGCGCAAGAAAGCTTATCCCCACAAGAGCGTAGACAAAGAAGGCGCTGTTGTTCACGCCGGCGATTATCACGGCAAAAAGCCAGCGGATCATCGGGATGATGCGCCGCGCCAGCAAGAATTGAACAATGATAACGGCCTCGCCGCAGATCGTGATCGCGAGCGCGGCGCTAAGCAGGGCCTTTGCCGCCTTACCGGGCATCGCGCCGGCCGTCCTGTAAACGGCGGCCGCGCCGATAGTAACGATGGCAAGACCCGCCGCGAACCCTATCAGGCAGAACAGAAAGTCCGTGCTGAATATGCTCTCGCCGGGGAGGACGAATTCCGTGGGGTACAGGAATATCACCGGCAGCGCGTACAGCAGCAATGCCCCCAGCAGCAGCGCGTTCACGCAGGCGGAGAAAGTTTCCGCCTGAGCGGGCCGCTTTTGGAAGAATTTCCTGGGAAAGCCCCACAAAAAAAGGATATGCAGGATTCCCAGAATTATCGCAAATGACAGCGTCCAGGTGTTAAAGAAGCCGCGGTTTATAAGCGCGGTCGTTCTCCGCAGCACGGCGATGACGAGGGCGGCGGACGCGCCGGCGGCGCAGCCCCAGAGGGCAAGCAACTTTCGCCGCTCCCGCCGCTCTCCCCCTTCTTTCACTGTAACGGCCCAGAGCAGGGCCGCGAGTATCCCCGTTATCGTTAAGTTTTCGATTACCTGAACAAAGTATCTAAGCATACTTCCCTTAATCTACCGGAAAAACAAAAAAAAACCAGCCGCCCGGAGGACATCAGAAGGCCCGCAGGTATTTTCTGACCTCTTCCGCGGCGGCTGAACGGCTGTTGAGCCATTTACCAGGATGGGCCGGCGTAGTTTACCGTCCACTCCGCCACGAGAGGCGCTCCCCAGAACCTTCCCGGTACGCCGGTGGCCGCGTCAACGTGCAGCACGTAACCGAGTGCTTCGGGATTCTTGATAGAAAACCGCACCGTATACGTGCCTGGCCCGCCGCCGGGGAGTTTTATGTTAGCCCCGTAGTGCGGGCCGTCGCTCGCGTTCATCGGCATAAACGTGCCCTCCGTCTTCTCGCCGGTCGATTTGGTTATTTCGTAGTCGACGGTTAGAAACGGGACAAAATCCCCGACGCCGAAGCCAAGGTCATTCTCCAGCGCGGAAATATCCGCCTCCATGTGCATGTCCGACTGGGACGCGGGAAGCCCCGCCCCCGCCGGAAGCATATCCACCGGCTGAAAGTAGACGCCCGCCACATTGAGGGGGCCCAACTCAAAGTCGTCCCCAAGCGGGAATTCCTCAAAGCCGGCTTCCTCGCCCGGATCCACCATGCTTTCCGGCCTCGTTCCACCCTGCTGCCCGCCATTCGCAAACGCCATTGACGAGCATACCGCAATCAAAAGAAGTACGATCAGATTTCTGATTTTCATTGTACCACTCCTTATAAAAAATTTTCCCGCTTCCAAAAGGATTCGGGTTAGTACCACATTTCCAGCGCGGCTGCTTCAAGTGAGTTAGCCCGCTAGAACATAACCAAACTAGCACGGGCTAACTTTTTTGTCAAGTGTTTGCTAAAATTAATGTTGTTTGCTAAAATTAACTGCGTTTTTTTAACAAGAGCTTAACCGGGTGCGCACGGTTAATTAAAACCACGGAAGGCACGGAGGACATGGAGGGAGACGGGAGGGGAGCGCTGCCTACAGGCGGCTGGTGCCTGCCGGGACGGGAGGGCGGTATTGCTGCGCCGCAACAAAGCTAATGGAGTTTGCGGTAAGCCAGCCGCTAGGCTGGCGGCGCAAACTCCGGAGACAACCGCGGAGCGGTTGTCCGGGCGGCGGGAAGCGCGTCCACTTCTCGCTTAGTGTTGAACGACACCCAGGCTGGAAGGCGGGCAACTGGGCTTGGAATGTGCGCCTCCGGCGCACATCGCAGTCGGCAGCAAAAGGCGGTTTTACCAGTGCATTCCGGTAGCGGCATCGTTGCCGGTGGCATCCCGCCCGCTAACCATAAGGCACAGCGCGTCAAGCGAGATGTGCAGGGACTGATCAAACAGAGAGCTTAAAAGCTGAATCGAATTCCTGGCGCTTCCGCTGTCACCGCGTACCGTTCCGGGAATACAGAGTGTTTGGTCGGCGATAGAGGCAAGCCGAGAATCCCTTTTGCCGGTAACGGCCAAAACTTTGCAGCCTGTTTTTTTTGCTTTCTGCGCGTTGTTGACCACGGTTACGCTACTGCCGGAACCGGATACGCCCACGAATACATCGTCTTTCCGCAGCGCCGGCGTAATTGTTTCCCCCACCGCGAACACCGTATAGCCCAAATGCATCAGGCGCATGGCGAAACCTTTCGCCATCAACCCGCTGCGGCCCTCTCCGTCTACGAATATCCATGCCGTTTTTTTGATAAGTTCCAGCGCGGCATTCATCTCATCTTCCCGAACCTGACTCAATACATCCTGTATTTCCGCCTGTATGGCGTCAAGAATTTCCATAAAATTATTCTCCTCACACTATCAGCGCCCGCCTGAATTCCGCGGCAGATCCGGCTATATCGCTGTTTTTGGTTATTGCGCTGCCTACTATGACAATTTCGATTCCGGCGGCACGGAAAAACGGGATATTTCCAAGCCGCACACCTCCCGCAACGGCCACCCGGCTTACACGGCCCAGCGGCTTTACATTCTTCTCTATCAGTTCCGCAAGTTCCGCCGCCGGCGCACCGGCGCAATCGCTTGGAAGGTGGAGACAGAAAATGGCGTCGTCAAAAACCGTAAGGGCATCTACCTCTTTTTGATCCAAACCCATCAGGTCGATCATGCAGGAACGGTTGTATTCGCGCGCCATTTTTTGACATGAACTGATGGTAGTGACGGAGGCCGCCCCCATCACGGTGGCAATATCCGCCCCGGCTTCAAACGCGCGGCGGAATTCGTACTCCCCCTCATCAATGGTTTTTATGTCGGCCAGTATGGTTTGACCCGGGAATTTCTTCTTGAGGTACCCAACGCTGCATTCCAGCCCAAAATCCTTGATGAGGGATGTCCCAACCTCAACGATGTCCGCCATACCACCGCAAAGATTGATAATACGTTCCGCCTCACTTACGCTAACCCTGTCAATAGCCACCTGCAAAAGCACCGTTTTTTACCTCCTCCAAGTAAGTTTCAAGCATATCCCTCGTTGGAAGGCCCTCATTGTCTCCTCCGTGCCTTAGCTGCAAAGCGCCTATCGCGTTGGCCCGCTCGACAGTTTTGTAAAGCGAAAGCCCTTCCAGTATCCCGCTGATGACACCCACCGCAAAACCGTCGCCCGCCCCAACGGTATCGACAATTTTGTCGATTGGCTTGGCGTCCTGGTAGAAACGCTCGTCCCGGCTTTGCGTGTATGAACCCCGGCCGCCCAACTTTACGGTTACCATTTTGGCCCCCTGGGAAAGGTAGTAAGCGGCTATTTTTCCGGGATCATCGCTGCCCACAAGTTTTAACCCTTCCTTATAACCGGGCAGGATGAAGTCGCACCGGCAGGCAATTTTATTCAAGACCTGTATCATGACATCTTCGTTCTTCCAGAGACCTGGCCTCAGATTAGGATCAAAACAGATCGGCAAGCCGCACTCACGAGCCTTTTGTATGATGTGGAATGTAACCTCTCTCATCTCTTCCGAGAGGGCCGCCGGGATTCCTGTTATATGCAGCAGCCGCGCGCCGGAAAAATCAATGTCTTCTATATCGCCTGGACACAGATGGCTGGCCGCGCTGTTTCTGCGGTAATAGTCCACAATAGGGTCTCCTGTCAGAACCTTTTCTTTCAGTTGAAAACCGGTAAAATGCCTGTCGTCCTGAATGATGCGTGTATCTATCCCTTCCTTGTTGAGCTTGTTCCTGATATACCTTCCCAACGTATCGTTTCCAAGCCTGGTGATGTATGTGGCGCTGTGTTTCAGGCGGAGAAGTCCGATTGCCACATTCACCTCCGCGCCGGCAAGGTGTCTGGTGAAACACTCCACATCTTCCAGGGGCCCGGGGCTCTCCGCCGCGAACATCACCATGGGCTCCCCGAATAAAATAACTTCGAACATATATCTCCCACTATGCTATCTGCCCGCAGGCCCTCAACTTTGATGCAATTTCTCTTGATGTTTCAGATTCGTCCACGGCGCGCACTGTCCTGCGGGCATATAAGGGCGCGGAAACACGGCGTCATGGTACTGACATACAACTGTATCTTTAATCATTTGCTTCTTCCTGTAATTTTTTTTACCAGCCTTTTGTACAGGCCGCTCTGGCTTATCATTGTAAAAAGTATAAGAACAATCACAACAACTGAAATGGGACGGGTAAAAAAGGGCGTTGCGCTGCCTTGTGACGCCTGAAAAGCCCGCCTGAAGTTAAAATCGGCCATGCCGCCCAGTATGAGCCCCAGCACGATGGGCGCCGTAGGAATTTGCAGCTTCATAAAAACATAACCGATTATACCGAACACGAACATGATGACAAGGTCAAACTGGTTGAGGTTAAGGGCGAACGCGCCTATTATCGAAAGCACCGCCACTATCGGCATCAGGATAAAAAATGGAATGTTAAGAATTTTAGGCGCGATCTGGCAGACTATCCAGCCGAAAAAACGCATGAAAAAACCTGCCAGCAGCAGCAATGCCGCCATGTAAGGAATGAAGGTGGGAAACTCAAAGGTTAGCATTGGGCCGGGCCGTATGCCGTGAAGCTGTAGGGCGCCAAGCAGCACGGCGGTTGGCGGGGAGCCGGGAATGGCAAGGCTGAGAAGTGGTATAAGTGCGCCCCCTATTGCCGCGTTGTTGGCGCATTCCGCGGCGATGAGTCCCTCAAAACTGCCCTTGCCGAATTCTTCAGGTTTTTTTGAAGACCGGTGAGCCACATCGTAGGAAAGCCATGCGGCCACATCCTCACCAACGCCGGGTATTGCGCCCACCCCTGTACCTATCGCGCCGGCGCGCAGAATACCGCCCAGGTTGCCTTTGACCGTACCCAGCACACTTACTTTCATTTTGTTGTCCTTGTTCGGGTGCAGTGAAGTCGTGGTAACGGCTCTCGAAAGGTTGTCAAAAATATTGGGCAGCCCAAACAGGCCTATCATGGCCGGCACAAAGGCAATGCCATTGTAAAGGGATATAACGCCGAACGTAAAACGGGGCATACTGAAAAGCTGCTCGTAACCGACCATTGACAGGGCAAGGCCGAAAAAACCGGCGATCCAGCCTTTCAGGGCATTGCCGTCCGTGGTAAGGGTACCGCAGATTGTGACGCCGAAAATGGCAAGTAAAGCAAATTCGTGAGAGGCGAATTTAAGGGCGACGGTCTGTAGCGCCGGGGTAAGGGCCGTGAGGCAAAGCATACCAAACAGGGTTCCGATAAAAGACGCGATTGTGGTGGTGGAAAGCGCTTCCCTGCCGAAACCCTTTTTTGCCAGCGGGTATCCATCCAGCAGGGTTGCCGCCGCGCTGCCGGTTCCGGGGATTCCAATAAGTATCGCGGAGATTGAACCGCCGTATATACCGCCAACGTATATGCCTATCAGTACGATCAGCGCCATATCCTGGTTCATTGTATAGGTGAGCCCCGCCAAAAGCGCTATGCCCATTGTAGCGGAAAGTCCCGGCAATGCGCCGATAAGTATGCCGCACACGGTGCTCAGGCTCAGAATCAGAACGTTCATGGGTGTAATAAGCTGGATAAGAGATTGAAAAAAAGCTATAAAAGTGCTCATGTAACCTCCTATGGGAGCGGTATCTTTGCGCCGTAGGTGAAGCAAAACCCAACCGCGACGGATACCACCGCCGAAATAACGGCTATTCTCCAAACGGCGAATTTACCGGTTCTGAAGATAACCATATTCAAAAATAGATAAATGAACGTTGCCGCCTCATAAGGCAGTTGAAAATCGCCAAAGTGTACCCGCAGCAGTACGAAAACATACAAAGCAAAGAGGCCGACGGCCACGAGGAGCCGTAAAAACACGGCGCTTTTTAGATAGGCAACGATGTTTTTTTTATCTTCCGCGCTTAACACGGCTCCCCGCAGATTTTTAAACAGGTACACCAGGCAAAAAAACAAGAGGAGTGTACCGATAATTTTTGGGAAAAGGCCTGCGGACTCATACCATTTGGTTGTAGAAAAATCCTTAATACGGAAAGCGGCGGCGAGATAAGATGCGGTAAAAACCAGCAAACCCAACGCGCCAAAAAAATTAATCTGTTTCTTAACCATACCGGTTCTCCCCTATTTATCGTTTCTACTTGCTGGGACGGGCAATATTGAATTTGGAAGGTTCGTTGGGCGCTTGACCTGCGTCATAGAGAGCCCACGAATAAACCTTTTCCTGTTCCCTGGCTATGGTCTGTGAAGCCTCGCCGTACTGACCCAGGACGTTAAAATTACGCATAGCGATAGCGTCCTTGATCGTGTTGCTCTGCATTGCCCGGATAAACGCTTTCCGGTAAGCGTCGCGGATTTCAGTTGGACTGTCGCCGGGCAGGGCAATACCTATGCATTGCATGGGCTGGGGCAGGTTGGCAAATTCGGGAACAAAATCGGTAATGGCCGGAATGTTGCCGACTCCTTCGATGACGGCGCCTTCGTTTTCTATCATAGCAAGCGGAATGAGGCGTTTTGATTTGAGATAATCGAGCTGCTCCGCAAGGCCAGTTAGCACCACGTCAACCTCGCCTGACATACAGGCCGTCTGACTAGGTACGCTGCCTTCGTAGTTAAGGCGGTTGAATTTAACCCCCGCAGCTTTTTCCAGAACAACCGACTTGAGCGTCCACACAGAACCAACGGTACCGGAACCCATATTGACCGTTTTTCCCGATTTTAGGGCGTTTATCACATCATCAACAGACTTGTAGACGCTGTTTGGCGCTACGCTGAGTACACCGGTAGTGTTCATAATGGGCATGAGGTCCCAGTTTGAAGGCGGCTGGTCAAACACGCCGGTGCTGCGCTGGGAAAATACCGCCTCGCTGAAGCCAAGAAGGTGCAGGCCGTTCCGCGGTTGATTCCACACGGTACCCGCCGCGACGCCGCCTGAGCCGCCGGGCTGGTTAACCACCTGCACGCTTGAACCAAAGATTTCGGTCAAGGCCTGGGCCGCGGCGCGGTTGCAGTAATCTGTAGCGCCTCCTGCCGCCGACACACAGTAGATCGTGACGGTTCCGGTTGGCTTCCATTCGCCGCCGCCACCAGCGGCTTTGGTGTCCGCTTTTTTACTACAAGATGCAAACAGCGCCAACGCCGCCGCAACCGCAACCGCCAACAACAATTTTGATGTAACAATCTTTTTCATATAAAACTCCTTACAAAGTTATTTTTCGGTTTTCACCGATTTTTCCGGTTTTACCACCGGACAAACATACAGGGCGCGGTGGAAACGGTAAGTAACAGAACCGCTGCGTTGAGCAGTCCTGTTCCCTCATATCCGCCATTGCCAGATTTTATGTCAAAGCGCTTCGATATATTTATATTACACCACCTTTTTTCGGTTGTCAAATGTTTTTTCAAAAATCAAAAATCCTGTTTTTTCACTGAGTTGTACCTGACAACCCTCAATTATCGGCATTTATCGGGCAGATAATGCCACAATTCACAATATTCGTCAATAAATTCATGGTTAAACCGCTTTTCTCCAATAAAAGCGCTTTCAGGGATATTTTGGTATGCGATTTTCCTTGTATAAAACAGGCTGCCGGTCTATAACTTTATAAAACGGTTTTTACAACAGGAGCGGCATTTGAACATTTACGACATAGCGAAGGAGGCGGGCGTTTCCATCTCAACGGTTTCCCGTGTTTTGAACAGCAAGAACAGGGTGAATCCCGAAACCAGGGAAAAGATACAAGCCTTGTTCGACAAATACAACTACACACCCAACGCGATAGCCCGCGGCCTGGTAGCAAAAACCATGAAAACCGTGGCGATTTTCTCCGTGGATGTCCGGGTGCCCCACTATGCTCAAACCGCCTATACCATAGAGCGGGAATTCAGCAAACGCGCATACAATGTCATTGTCTGCAACACCGGCGGCGAATTGGAGGAAACCCGCCGTTATGCCCGGAGTATAGCCCAGGGGCATGTGGACGGCGTGGTACTGGTGGGTTCTGTGTTCAACAAGCTTGGGATGGATGATGAGGTGGCGGCGGCGCTACGGGGTATGCCGGTGGTCATTGCCAACGGTCATCTGGATATGCCCAACGCTTACTCCATACTGGCGGATGACAGTCTTGGGGTTTCCCTGGCGGTAAGCCATTTGGTACGTCGGGGGCATAGCCCGGAAAATATCGTGTACGTGAAAGATCTCGACACCGAAAGCGCAAAAATTAAGCGCAGTGGGTTTCTTGCCGCCCTTGCGGAACTTGGCGTGGAAAACGCCAGGCAGCGTGTTTTTAAAGTCCCCTACAGTCTCGAAGGCGGGCGGCAGGCGGCGCAGAAAATATTACAAGTTAAACCGCGCCCCACCGCTGTCGTGTGTGGTGAAGACCTGACCGCTGTGGGGGTCATTAAAGGAGTCACCGGGGCAGGATTACTTGTCCCGGATGATATTGCGGTAACCGGTTACAACAACAGTGAGTACAGCCTTATCTGCTCACCTGAGCTTACAAGTGTGGACAACAAGGGGGAAATGTGCGCGTTACTCTGCGTTCAGCTTCTGGAAAGCCGCATTGACGGCAGCAATTCCTTTTCGTCCATGACGATTAACCCTGAATTGGTGGTACGCGGCAGCAGTTAAAGTCCTCAAGCGACCGTGGTAACTATGATGCGCCGCCTTACGGCTAAGCAACCGGACTTTAGGGCTATAGCCGTAGACCGCATTGTATTTTAACGCAGACATATGTTCCTCTATCAATGCTTTTTCCATAAGAAACCTGTGGCAGGGTGGAAATTCACTTGACAGGATTTTTTTTATCTGGTAGTTTCTACATATAGAAACGTTTCTATACATAGAAACAAAGGAGAAATATTATGTCAACAAAAATTCCAACCAGGCTCTACCTTTCGGAGGATGAAATTCCAAGGTACTGGTACAATGTAAGGGCCGACATGAAAGAAAAGCCCGATCCTATCCTACATCCGGGGACTCTAAAACCGGTAACGGCAGCGGACTTGGAGGCTGTGTTCTGCAAGGAACCGGTACGGCAGGAACTGGATGAGGACACCCGGCTTGTCCCCATCCCCGAAGGTATCCAGGAGTTCTACCGGGCATACCGGCCCGCGCCCCTGATCCGGGCATACTTCCTGGAAAAGGCTCTGGGAACCCCGGCGGAGATCTACTACAAGTTCGAGGGAACCAATACCTCCGGCTCCCACAAACTAAACTCGGCGGGCGCCCAGGCATACTATGCCAAAGAGGAGGGACTCACGAGCCTTACCACGGAGACCGGCGCCGGGCAGTGGGGCACAGCGATGGCTATGGCCGCCGCCTTTTACGGCCTTGACCTTACGGTTTTCATGGTAAAGATAAGCTCCATACAGAAACCCTACCGCAAGGCCCTGATGGAGACTTACGGCGCGCGGCTCATCCCCTCACCCTCCGACACCACCGAGTCCGGGCGGAAAATGCTGGAACAGGACCCCGGTACGAACGGTTCCCTTGGCTGCGCCATATCGGAGGCGATCGAAAAGGCGGTAGGCGCCAAAAAATGCCGCTATGTTCTGGGCAGCGTACTGAACCATGTGCTGCTCCACCAGTCCGTTATCGGTCAGGAGGCCAAGGCGGCGCTGGACAAGTACGGGGTCAGACCGGACATCATCATCGGCTGCGCGGGGGGCGGCTCAAACCTGGGCGGCCTTATAGCGCCCTTCATCGGTGAGAAGATCGCCGGCAAGTCCCAAACCCGGTTCATTGCGGTGGAGCCGGCCTCCTGCCCATCCTTTACGCGGGGCCGCTACGCCTACGACTTTGGGGACACCGCCAAAACCACGCCGCTCCTGCGGATGTACACGTTGGGGAACGGCTTCATACCCTCCGCCAACCACGCCGGGGGCCTGCGCTACCACGGGATGAATTCTGTGCTGTCCAAGCTCTACAGGGACGGCTTCCTTGAGGCCCGCTCTGAGGCGCAGACCGATGTCTTTGACGCGGCGGTACGCTTCATGAAAGTTGAGGGAATCCTGCCGGCGCCGGAATCGGCCCACGCGATCAAGGCCGCCATGGACGAGGCGGTGGAGTGCAAGAAAACCGGTGAAAAGAAGGTGATCCTGTTTGGCCTCACCGGGACGGGCTACTTCGACCTGTCCGCGTACACGGCCTACAACGACAAGACCTTAAGCGACCAGATACCAAGCGATGCGGACCTGGAACGGGGCTTTGCCACGATCCCAGACATTCCGCAGAACAGGTAGCGGAAAAGACCCTCGTGAAAAATAGCGCGCAATTCCTTGACAAGGTGTTGTCTACAGGCTTCACCTGACACATTGTGTAAGGCGTTGGTTTAGGCACCGCGAATAAAATGCCATGCATTTTATTCGCGGTGGGTTTAATACCCCGCTTGCGGCGGGGAGGCTCGTTCTGTAAGACAAGCCGCTATGCGGCTTGCCGCTGTCAGGTGTGCCGGTGGCACACCTGACACGCGGTACGAGGCAATGGTTTACTACCAATTTTTGTGAGTGCTACTGATTCTCGCCCGCCGCAAGCGGCGAGATATTAAACCCCAGGGCAGAATAAAATATTTGTATAAAGGCCCAAGTCACTTCGCCTAACGGGGCGCGGGCGGGCCCGCGCCCCGTTAGGCAAAATCCGCGTAGCGGATTTTGCCTAACAAGACTGTATACGCCGCGCCCGCAGTAGCGGGCTTGGCGCCGGAAACAGCCGGAACGATAATTTCCTCGCCAACGATATATTTTCCGTGGCATTTT
>JAIRMP010000230.1 GCA_031258615.1 Spirochaetaceae bacterium
GGCGGGGTATTAGACCCCACTTGCGAATAAAGGGGGTTACCGCCCCCCTTCGCTCCCAATCGGCTCATTTCGGGGCTAAAAGCCCCTCCATTCCGCCGATTTCCGCTACCCCCCGCAGGCGACTGAATAGTTACATTTTTTTTAAAGAATTTGATAACAAAATCAGTGTCAACAAACGTATCGGAAACAACTTGTAACGCTATTCACTGCCGCCTTGCGGCATCTCCCCCGGCAACCTCGCCAAGCCCCCTCGCAAGGACGACTACTCAGCCACTGGCGTCCGTTTGGTGCAGGCTGGCCTGCCGGCCTTGACATTTCTTGCGGTTCATTGCATTATATTGAATATAGTGGAATATTTTAGAAAATATTGCGGGGAGTGATTATGACAGAAAACATTTTGACAATTGAGGAAGTGGCAAAGTACCTGCGGGTTTCCGAGCGGACCGTGTACGACTGGGCGCAGAAGGGCGAAATCCCGGCAGGCAAGATAGGAACGGTTTGGCGCTTCAAAAGGGAGAGCATAGAGCGTTGGGTAAACGAAAGGCTTTCCGCCTCGAAGAAGCGCAAAAAGCCACAGCCTATAGATGTTGAATCCGTGATAACTCAGGAGCGGATCGTATTCCTTGATTTCCCGAACAAGCGTGACGCTCTGGAGGCCCTGGCGGACAACCTATGTACCGCCCCGCAAATCACGAATCACGCCGAGTTGAAGGATGCCATACTGCAACGGGAGGCTATCATCAGCACGGCCATAGGCTTTGGCATCGCGATTCCGCACGTCAGGCTTGCTTCCGTCAGCGATCTTGTCGTATCGGTCGGCATCAGCAGGGTACCCATCACAGACTTCCTGCCGCTTGACGATGAACCGGTACGCATACTCATTATGATTGCGGCGGCCTACACGCAGCACACCGAGTACTTGCAGACGCTGTCCTTCTTTAGCGCCCATTTAAAAAGCAATAAGTTACGCAGCGCCCTGGTATCCGTGAAAAACACCGCCGAAGCGTACAGGCTGCTGACCAGCCCGGCCACCAGCGGCTTTCACTCCTCGCCTCCGGTACAGTAAGACCCCTCCCCTCCCCTGCCGCCCGTCTCTCTATTCCGAAAATGGGCTGTGCGGGTACAGTCCGCGGCAATTTTTCTAGACCCTCACCATCCAGCCTTTGCTGTCGGCAGCCTTGCCGTACTGAATCGCCTTGATCGTGTCTCGGATCTCCGCCGTCAGATCGCCGCATTTTCCGCCTGAAAATTCCACCGTTCTGCCGTTGTACGTGATGGATTCTATAGGGGTAGCGCCCGCCGCCGTACCGCTTACAAAACATTCGCGGGTTTCCGACAGGGCCTCGTCAATGCTGATCCTGCGCTCACAGACCCTTATGCCCTTGTCACTGGCCAATTCTATGATGCTTTCGCGTGTGATTCCGGGCAGAATCGTATCGCCCAGTTCCGGCGTTACCAGTTCCCCCGATTTGAGGTAAAAGAATATGTTGCACGAAGAACCCTCCTCCACATACTTGCGCTCAACCGCGTCAAGGTAGATACATTCCATGAAACCCCGCTCGGCGGCCTCGTGTTTGGCCATTGCCGAGATCACATAGTTCGAAGCCGCCTTTATCCAGCCTGTACCGTTGGGCGTGGCCCTTATGCGGTCGCTTATCACTGCCCCCTTAAGGCCGGCCTCAAAGTACGGGCCCACAGTCGTACAGACGATTATCACCCACGGTTCACTACAGGGCTTTACGCCCACGCCGGCCTCAGAGTATGTGAACGGCCTTATATAAACGGCGTCCGCCGTCGAAAACGAGTCCTTTTCCCAGGCCGGGTTGTATTCGGGCGTAAAGCCGAACGCGGAGTTCCTTTTGACAGTTTCCAGACAGGCCGCCACAAACATATCTTCAGGAAACGGCGGCATATAAAGCCCCTTCATGGACCTGAAAAACCGCGCCGCGTTCTTGCCTGGTCTGAAAACCGCAAGCCCTCCGTCTTTCTGCGGCATTGCCTTTAAGCCTTCAAACACGCTGAGCCCGTACTGCGTCGAGTAGCCGACAAGCGGCATATCGTCAAAATAGTTGCGGGACGCGACAAGCCGCTCCCGCTCCGCTTCAGGCAGCGCCTTCTCCCCGTCATGAGTCTTATGGGGTTTCTCGATAAACTCTTCTTTCCAGACTCCTCTATACTTTGCCCTGTAAACAACAGGATAACTGTTTAGTGAAAACGCCATAGCCGTCTCCTTTTTAACTTTTTTGCATTTTTGTTCACAATGAGGCCTCTTGCGCCAGGATGTACCCCATGTTTTTGCTTTATCAGTATATAACCAAACATACCTGTTAATCAATTGCACGCATTGCACGCACAGAGGCGGGCATCAGATGAACGTATGAACTTTGCCAACTGTTTGTCCGCTCAAAAAATGCGAAATATTGACTTCCCGGTATGGTAGCTTTATGGTATAAATATATCTGCCGGGAGGGGGAGCCAATATCGCGGCCCGAATGATGAGATTGTTCACAATTTAGGAGTATATGAATGGCGATTCTTTCCATACAATCGCATGTTGTCTATGGAGCGGTCGGTAATTCAGCCGCCGTTTTCCCGTTGCAGCGTCTGGGGCACGAGGTGTGGCCCATCAACACAGTTGAATTTTCCAACCACACAGGTTATGGCCAGTGGCGCGGGCAGGCGCTCCCGGCCAAACTGGTGGATGATCTGGTTAAGGGCATAGAGGAACGCGGGGCGCTGTCGCGGTGCGGCGCGCTGCTGTCAGGGTATTTGGGCAGCGCCGATATTGGCCTTGCGGTGGCGGGAGCTGTCCGCAGGGTAAAAACGCTGAATCCGGCGGCCATGTACTGCTGCGATCCCGTGATGGGGGATACCGGCAGAGGGCTCTACGTCCACCCCGATATTCCCGGCATCTTTGGCGGCAGCCTGCTTCCGCTTGCCGATATAGTAACGCCCAACCAGTTTGAACTTGAATTGCTGAGCGGCACGGAAGCGGCCTCCGCGGAAGGCGTGAAAAACGCAATCGGCATACTGCATGAAAAAGGACCTCGCGTCGTTCTTGTTACGAGCTACCGGGACGGCCCGCCCGGTACGCTGGCGATGATAGCGTCGGACGGCGACAGGCTGTGGCGCGTCGATACACCGGAACTGTATTTCGACTATACCGTTTCCGGAACGGGCGATCTCTGTTCCGCCATATTTCTTTCAGGCTATCTGGAAACTTCCAGCATCAGGGACGCCCTGGAAAAGACCGCCGCCTCCATATACGGCGTACTGGAAGTAACGCACAGGGCAGGCGGACACGAACTGCGTATCGTAGACGCGCAGCAGGAACTGGTACTCCCGCGAAACCGCTTCGCCGCCGTTGAATTTGGCCGGTATTAGAAGGGGGGCGCAATTTCCCCACCGTTTTCGCAAACCGCCACCGTTGCCGCCGCGCCCCCCTACGCTCCAGCCCCGCTGCGCGGGTCTTCCGCTACCCCCCACAACAACGATCCTCCGGAAGTGGAGCACAGCCCCCCAGCCGCCCGATCCAACCCTGAATCACCGATGATTCCAAACCAGTCCTGACGAGCAGGGGCAGTCAGAAGGGCAGCAGGTATACGGTAATGTTGTACAGGGCGTGGCCCAATGCGACGATGTTTAACGATTTTTGCCTGTCAAACAGAAAGCCGAGAAAAACGCCGGACAGAAAGGCGCCTAACATCCCCCAGAACCCCTGCCAGGCGTGGCAGAGCGCGAACAGGAGGCTTGCGGTGAGTATGGCCGGCGCTTTTTGCAGTCCCGTAACGAGCAGGCGGCTGAACAACAGCGCGCGGAAAAAACTTTCTTCAAGGTAGGCCGCTACTATGCAGGACAGTACCATCACGGAAACCGCAAATGCGCCGTCCGGCGCTTCCACAACCGGCGCGAAGGCAGTCTGAAAGTCTTCCGCTTTCGTAAAAACGCTTTCAACAATAATCGTAAAACCGCCTATTAACAAGAGGCAAATTGTACAAAGGATGATACAGACGGCATAGTTAAGGTACGATGGGAATATGCCCGCCGCGCCGCAGGAATACCTTTTTTTTAATGGTAAATTCTGGGTATATTGAAAACTGAAGTACAAAACAAGAGCAAGGGCCGGGATGTAAAACACAAGTATTTGAAAAAGTTCATCAAATGCTGAAAAAGGCAGTGTGGATTCTGAAGCGGATGTAAAAAGGTTTTGTACGGAGTAAGAATCCGGGAAAAAAAACAGGGTATAGATCACAAGCGGCGCAAACAGCGGATGCCTGAATATTCCGGATAAGAATTTGTACACGGTTAAGTGTATCAATTTAATATAAAATGAACCAGCGGGAGCGTTTGATATAGTGTATAAAATAATCATTACCATTATTTTTGCGGCTGCGGCCGTTTTTGCTTTTTTTATCGCCAGAAAAAATAAAGGAAAGAACAGTATTTCATGGGCGCGGTTTTATGCAAAGGGTAAGGAAGCAGGTTTTAGTAACGCAAACATAAAACTGTTAAAAAGCCTGGCGCAGCATTCGGGCCTGGTTTACCCGGCGGCGCTTTTTTGGTCGCAGGTACAGATGGATCGCTGTATAAAAAAATTCATCCAGGACATAAAAGAGAAAGGAACGGAATTTTTGCCCGATAACCAGGAATTCCTTGCCAAACTGTACGATTTCCGTAAAAAAATGGAATTAAATCGCCCTATTTACAAAAATGGTATTACAAGCAGCCGTTATATCGACGAGCTTCAAATCGTGCAGGTTGTTGCCGCCAACATCGGAGTATTCAAATCCAGGATCGTCAGTAACAAGGCTGCTTTCATCAGTATTGAGCGTCCGGACAGTTCAGTGCTTCCTCTGAATTTTAACTGGAAACAAAAATCCCTGTTAGTGTACTTCTGGCGGAAAAGTGACGCCGGTTACTGCTTTGAAACTAACGTGATTGACGAAACCTTTGTCAACGATCCACCGCTCCTGACACTTTCCCATTCCGATAATCTGATAAGGACACAGAGCAGGAAGTCTCTGCGGGTCAAGATACACCGCGCCGCGATACTATACCGTATCGAAGACAGCGCAGCTTCATCAAAACCTGAGGTGACTCCCGGTTTAAAATGTTATCTGGAAGATATATCCGATTGCGGCTGTGCGGTTACGGTCGGCGGTACAGCCCCTTCCGGATTCCGGGTCATAGTTCAGTTTATTATTGATAAAACGCCGCTTTCTATCAGCGGTGTTGTACGCAGCGTTGACTACAACAAAACAAAAAAAACATCGACACTCCATATAGAGTCGGACCTCATCCCAATGAATGTAAAAAACAAAATATTCAGCGTAATGTTCGGGATGCTTATTGATGATGTAGATATTGTTTCCATTGGCGGCGGCGATACGGAACCTGCTGAAATTCAAGCGGATGACGCCGCGGAAAACCCGGCTGGTGATCATGTTTTTGAATACCACAACAGCAGAGTCGGTGAAACCGCTGAAGATGAGGCAGTAGAATATGACGATCGTCACATCCAAAACACGATTAATTGGGACAATCAAAGCAAAACTGAAGATGACGGCAATTAAGTATACATGAACAACATAAAAAACCTTAAAGCCGCGTTTGCCGGCTCTAAATTACCGTTTTTTGCGTTTGCCGGTTCACTTGCCTCGTACTACGGCTTTGCCCCGGCATACAGTGGAGGCAATCCGGCTCAGGCCATGCTGCCCGCCGTGTTGCTGCTTACAACTGTATTGAGCTTGCTGTGCGTGGCGGATTCACTCCGTATCTCCGGTACTAACGGACGTGGTATAAAAAAGATGTTCATAGCCGGCATCTTTTTTACGGTAGGATTTGCACTGGGCATAGCCTGCCGCGGGGCGGCGAACTACAGTTATTACCTGTTTCCCGGTCTGGAGACGGACAACATTGTCGCAGTGAGCGGTAAACTGCTCGACGATCCAAGGAATACGGCCTCCGGGCGCGGCATGGCGCTGTTAAACTTGAACGCCTCACACGGAAAACACGGTTTACGTGTTTCCGCCCGTGGAAAGGTCATGGTATTTTTTCCCGAAGGCAGTATACCGCGTCTCAAGGAATTTGGCAGGAGCAGCGTGATATACATCGAAGGAAATTTTATAAAAACTGACGCTTCAAGCTATAGTAAAACGCCGATGTTCCGCGCAAAGTCCGTCCATGTTACTCGTCCCCCACCCCGCTTCGAACAGTGGCGCACCGGGATACGGCTTGCGTTGATAGACGCTTTTTCGCCGGCAGACGCGCCCGGACGCGGCAAGGACTGGGGCGGGCTTGCGTTAGCATTGCTGCTCGGTATACGGGACAACCTTGACGGAGAACTATCGGAACAGTACCGTAACGCCGGCTGTTCGTACATACTGGCCTTGTCCGGGATGCATCTTGCGATAGTCTCTTCGATTATAGCCTTTTTCCTGAAAAAACCGCTTGGACTAAAGAAGGCCGCCTTTGCTGGGATATTGTTTATTTTACTGTATGTTTTTTTAGTTGGGGCGCAGCCTTCACTGACTCGTGCGGCGATAATGTATGTATTGGGAGCCATTGCGATAATCTTTGCCTTTCCGGTAAACCCTGTCCTGCTGTTGGGTTTTTCATTCGTCATACAGATACTTGTGCAGCCTGATTCGGGCGATACCGTCTCGTTCATCCTGTCCTACCTTGCGCTTGCCGGCATACTCAGCCTGGGGCAGGGTGTGGCGGGGGTGTTCCGCGGATACGTTCCCGATTTTGCAGGCTCACCGCTTTCCGCTTCCTTGGGGGCTTTTTTGGCAACAATGTCAGTCAGCATAGTTTTCTTCGGATCGCTGCGGCCAATCGGAATAGCTGCCGGTCTCGTTATGGTACCGCTTACGACAGTCTTCATGATTGGGGCTATGGCCTACCTGCCGCTATATTTTGTTGCGCCTCTGCCGGCCTTGCTGTTGGGGCGCGGACTGGAACTGGTTTACACAATCCTTGAACGGATTGTGTTCCTGGCTGGACGTTTCCCAAATATTTTATTTTCTAATGTCTTATTTAGTACAATAATATCAATAATACTGCCAATAATTATATTAACAGTATGTAAAATAATACATATAAAGAGATTGTATCTTGAAAAATTTACCTGATTACGACTCCCCTGCCGCTATAAACGCTTTCTTGCGGGAACGCGGGCTTGCCGCGCAAAAGAAATTCGGACAGAACTTTTTGGTTCAGCGCCGCGCAAGGGAAAAACTGGCCCGCGCACTGGCTCCGCCTCAAGGTTCTCATGTCTGGGAGATAGGGGCGGGGCTCGGCGCAATGACGGCCATCCTGCTTGACATGGGCGCGCGGGTAAAGGCTTTCGAGATCGACAGGGGCTTCTGCGGGATTTTGACGGAACTTTTTTCTGACTCGAAAAATTTCTCGCTTGTGGAAGGGGATGTGCTTGAAACATGGAAAGGCGAGAGGGCGCGGGGCGGAGTTGAATTTCTTGCCGGAAATCTGCCCTATAACATAGCGGCGCACCTGATAGGTAATTTTATAGAAAGCGGCCTCTTTTTTAAACGTATGGTGGTGACGGTTCAACGTGAAGTAGCCCTGCGTATGGCGGCAAAGCCATGTTCACCGGATTATTCATCGTTTTCAGTCATGTGCTCATCCGTTTATTCGGTAAAACCTGTCATCTCATTGAAAGGCGGCTGTTTTTATCCCATTCCTAACGTGGATTCACAGGGGCTTTGCCTTGAATTGAAGGACGCCCCACTCCGTGAAGGTTACTCTCCGCTTTTTTACCGTATGGTGCGCGCGCTGTTTGCGTCCCGCCGCAAAACGCTGAAAAACAACCTGCTTTCATTCATCAGGAAAGAGGTATCAGGCGGAAACGCAAAAGCTCCGGAACTTTGCGCCGAACTCTTGCGGACGGCAGGCATTTACCCCACAGAACGCGCCGAAAATCTTGCTTGCGAAGATTTCCTCCGGCTTTCAACCGCGCTGACACGGCACTTGGCGCTTAGCAATGAGGAGGCGGCTTGCGAGGCTTAGTGTGGAGCGGATTGTCTGTGGGTGAGCGGTGAGCGTTAGATGGAGCAAGATGCGGATTTTAAGACCGCCTCCGCGTTCCGCCTTATAGCATTGGGCCCGAGCCATGATCCCAGCGCCGTGCCTTTGAACATTGCTTTTATTTCCGCATCTGAAAGTTTTAACAAGCCGCGTACATCAACAAATTCCGGCAGCGCTCCCTCCTCGGTTTGAACACCCTGAATGGGATAGGTGTTGTGTATACATGCGTCCTGACAGGAGGTGCATCCGTAAAGACGATTGCCCCAAACTTCCAGAACCGGTTCGGGAATCTCCTGCGCGCCGTGGCCTGACGCGTACCACTGTATGCATTTTTCAAGGTTTATGTATCCGTTTCCGAGAGCTGCGCCGGTAGGACAGGCCGCAACACATGGCGGCGTTCCGAGCAGCTCCCCTCGGCAGTTTCCGCACAGCGGGAACTGCCGAGG
>JAIRMP010000274.1 GCA_031258615.1 Spirochaetaceae bacterium
TCATGTTTTTTATGACCGGGCTGTCCGCCTATCTTCCGTTTTTTACCGTCTTTTCTTTTTTGCGCTTCGGTTTTCGGTTTTACTATATCTGATGAGGGCGGCTTGGAGGAATTGCTAGAATCTTTTTGCAGACGGGAGATAATTGCCAGCAGTTCTTCGACTTGCCGTTCAAGTTCAACTATTCGCGTTTCAAGCTTTTTGATTGTTTCGGCTTGTTGATCAATCAGTTTTGCCTGTTCTCTGATGATTCGTGCCTGGTTTTCAACTGTTTTTTGTAAGTTTTCCCCGCCCATATTTCATTTTTACCATGTTTCCTCATTTTGTTCAAGAGGGGGCGTGAACGGTTACGAAATAATTTCACGGCAAATTGACGGCGTTGACGGCATGATTGATTAAGGCGGCGTATGAACTCTATGGCTTGACACAGGCAGATATTGAAATCATTGGGAAGATTTGCGGTAGGCTGGAATGCGGACGAGGCAGGTCACAGGACAAACCGTGCGATGGCTTGCCGCTGTGAAAATTATGTAGGCAGAGCCACTGCTCCGCCTACAAGACGGTAAAATTCCAGTGAATACTGGGGAATGTTGCTATAAAACAAAATACTATTCGGAAAGCGTACGCAGAATATCTTCAGGGCTACCCGCCTTTAACATTTCCGCTCGCTTTTCCTGACTCTTAAAGAGGAGGCTAATTTCCGCGAGGAATTGCAGGTGCGGCCCTGTTTTTTCCAGCGGCGAAAGCGTCATGATGAAAATGCGGCACGGCTCACCGTCAAGCGCCTCAAAATTAACAGGGTTATCGGAAATCCCTATACACGCCACGAGGTCACTTACCGAGTCTGTCTTTCCATGCGGTATCGCTATCCCGTGCTTCATGCCGGTAGACATCTTGCCCTCACGTTCCATCACCGCGGACAGCGCCGCCGCCTTGTCCTCGACTTTACCCGCCGCCACAAGCATATCCAGCAATTCGTCTATTATCTCCTGCTTATTCACGCCTTTCAAATGAAGGCAAATAGTATTTTTTGTTAAAATTTTGTTAAAAGCCATGTAAACTATAATATGAGGTTTTATTTTATCTGTCAAGCAGCCGCGCCCCTAATGATTATCCCCACCAAATGAAGTCCGCCGGGCCCGATAGTTCCTCTTTTGTCCCGACAGTTGGAACCCCGCTTAACTTTCGCCGCCATTGTGGTATACTGATTCTATTTTGTGGAAACACTATTCAAGGAGGTTGTTATGCTGGTAGCGCGGGCAGTTAAGGAAGCTCTGGGGGCTTCCTCCATGATACGGAAGATGTTCGAGGAGGGCGCCGAACTAAAAAAGAAGTACGGGGCGGAGAATGTTTTTGATTTTTCTATAGGCAATCCCGATTTGGAACCGCCTCCGGCGTTTCATAGAACATTGCTCAGACTGGTAACGGAGGATGCCGCTGGGTCTCACGGGTATATGCCGAATGCCGGTTACCCCGAAGTACGCGAGGCGCTTGCACTGAAGGTGTCCCGCGAACAAGGCGTAGAGATTGACGGACGGCACATAGTAATGTCAGCGGGTGCGGCGGGCGCTTTGAACGTCATTTTTAAGGCGGTTTTGAACCCGGATGACGAAGTTATTGTGAGTAAGCCGTATTTCATGGAATACGGGCCGTACATCGATAACCACCGTGGGAAGCTCGTCGAAGTTAGCGCCGCACCTGATTTTGACCTTGACATTGACGGAATACGGAGGGCGTTGAACGAAAAGACCGCCGCGGTTCTTGTCAATTCACCGCATAACCCCACGGGGCGTGTGTATCCGCAAAAAACGATTTCCGCGCTGGCTGAAGTTTTAACGCGGCACGGCAGGGATACAGGGCGTTACCCGTATCTTGTGGCGGATGAGCCTTACCGTGAACTGGTATATGATGGCGCGGTTACGCCGCCTATTCTATCCGTCTATCCCCATTCTATAGTCGCGGCATCGTATTCAAAGAACCTCTCCCTGCCCGGCGAGCGGATAGGTTATATCGCGGTGGGGCCGCGTAATGACGACAAAGATGTTTTGATAAACGCCCTCGTCTACACCACGCGGATTCTAGGCTATGTGAACGCTCCGGCACTGATGCAACGTTGCGTTGCTGAATTGACAGAGGTAAAAGCCAATGTTGATGTGTATGCGGCGCGGCGCGCGGCCTTTAAAAAAACGCTGGAAGGGGCCGGAATTGAGTACGTCAACCCCGAAGGGGCGTTCTATATCTTCTGTAGAGTGCCGGGCGGCGATGATGACTCAGGCTTCACAGCCGCACTAAAAAAACACCTCATACTTGGGGTGCCGGGAAGCAGTTTCGGCGCGCCTGGCTGGGTGCGTTTTGCCTACTGCGTAAACGAAAATATGATACGCGCCTCGGCTGCCGCCTTCATAGCTGTACGAGCCCAATGGCAAGCAATGTCTATGTGAAGCGGGCATTGTTACTGCTTTTAGTATTTTTTAGTCCAGGGGCAGTCTACTGCGGTACATTTTTTTATCAACCATAACTTTGTTTATGTGCGACAGAAGAACAAGCGCGATGAGTCTCCCCGCCATGAATGTCAGGGTATCACTCGTAGAGCAGCGGGGAGGCTCGTTGTTTAACACAAGCTGCGTAGCGGCTTGCCACCCGTCCGCCACACCCCGCAACAACGGTGTCTATACCGTCAGGCGAAAAAGTGGTAGGGTGGCGTTATGAGCGGAGTTTACAAGGACAGCCTTTTTAGGTCGTTGTTTAACACAAGCCGCGTAGCGGCTTGCCACCCGTCCGCCACCCCCGCAACAACGGTGTCTATACCGTCAGGCGAAAAAGTGGTAGGATGGCGTTATGAGCGGAGTTTACAAGGACAGCCTTTTCAGGTCGCTGTTTAACAACAAGGCCGCGTTTTTGTCCCTTTACAACGCGGTATCCGGCAAAAATTACGACGAAAACACCGAGGTCGTGATGAATACTCTGCCGGAAACCCTTTTCACGATG
>JAIRMP010000011.1 GCA_031258615.1 Spirochaetaceae bacterium
AGAATTACTACCTGTTTTCCGGTTTTTTTATGTATGCCGTTTATAAGGTTTTTAAACCGAATCTCTACAGGTGTACCGTCTTTTGATTGCAGTTCATACATACTTTCAATTTCGCCAAGACAATCCGCGATAAAATAGTTTAAAGACGCGACAGAATCGTACCTTGACGGGTTAAAATCAAGGTGAAGCACGGGATACTCCAGCCATTCCGTTTCCAGTCCCGCTATCGCAAGCCCGGCAAACAGTTCCTTCTTGCCCTGAAAGTACGCTTTCAGCGTGGTCAGCAGGAGGCTCTTCCCAAAACGGCGCGGACGGCTTAGAAAGTAGGGGGCCGGTTCGCTCACAAGTTTCCATACATACTCCGTCTTGTCAACATAGACGCAGCCAAAATTCCTTAGTTTTTCAAAATCCTGTATGCCTATAGGCATCTTGCGCGGAGTGGTTTTAGGTTCCATTGTTTCAGCATAGATGAAAAAGCCTTTTTGTCATACCGGCCAGCCCTGGATCAACGCTGTGTGCCTGCTCGTAAAGCCGCTCCTGGCTAACTTTAATAGGTTAGGTTTAGGCTTGTGCCTATGGTGGCGGTGAAGGTGCTTGTTTCGGATAGTTTGACGCGCGATACGTCCAGACGGGCAAAAACTTCCAGGTTGAGGCGTCCGAGAATGCGCACAATCGACTTGTGCTGGACGGACAGCGTGAGGCTGCCGGAAGCGTCCGTTTCGTCGAGAGCCAGTTCCAGAGTCTCCTGCCGCAGCCGTTCAATGTCCGCCAGGGCCAGTTCCCGCAGGGCGGGCCAGGAGCTTTGGCCGGAAAATTTTGAAAAGATCCAGCCGTACAGAGTCCCGAGCAGGGATTTTTCGGCCGGGCTGATCCATTCAAGCTTGAAAACACCCGTCCAGCCATTTGACAGCACCGTGACAAGGTCCTCAAACTGAAAGCTCGCGCCCTTGAAACCGTAAAAGATCAACAACTGACCAGCCTGTACCCGCCAGGAGAGCTCCCCCTCTTTTGGGATCGCCACCGCGGCGCTGAGAGACGTGTTGTACTCATCGTTTTCGTAGAACTTGAACAGCGGCGCGGCGCCGAAGGCCCCGAACAAATTGATGGACGAAAACCGCAAGGTACCGCCCGTACCGAGCGTGTCCGTCTGGGTATCCAGCCGTTGATGGAGGCTGCGGTCTATGTGCGCCTCCAGGCTGCGGGGGGTAACCAGCGAGGGGAGGCCCAAAGTTTCCGGCAGTTGCAGTGAAAGCCTGTACTTGTCGGTAAAAGAAGCGTCCCGGACGAGGCCGGACGAGGCCGAACCCGCCAGACCTTCGCGCAGTTTGCCGCCCAGATCGCGATCAAACAGAGAATAAAACGGGACGGAGGCGTAGACGCCGGGAGACTCCGCGAAGGTTTCGGCAAACTTTTGCAGATCGTAACCGGCGTGAGAGCCGCTGTAAAATATAAAGCGCCTGTAGGCGCGGTCCATACGGAAAGAGCCGGAGAAGCCGCCAAAACCGAACGGGAAGACCAGCGCCGCCGTCCCGGAAGATTCGGTACTGTTGGCAGCGCGGTCCGCCGCGCTCCTGCCGTCGAGGGACAAGTTAAAACCGACCGGCTTTGAGCTTACCGCCGTTTCAAAACTGCCGCCCAGCCGCCTTCTGTCCGCAAGAGCGCCATTATCCGGCGCCATGTTTTGCCAGGAAATACCCCACACTTCGCCATAGTCGCCGTAGGCCCCGGCATAAGCGCTTTCCGTGTTAGACCAGTTACCATCCGCGCCAATGGAGAAGCGCAGCGGCGTACCCGGAATCGACGCCATACCGAGACTTGCCCGCCAGACTCTGTTTTTTTGGCTGTTTCCAAAGCCGCTTCCCGCGCTAAATGACGAAGAAACGAGGCCGGAAAGCGATATACCCGCCTCGTGATTCCACAGATTCGAGTATGGGTCGAGAAAAAACTCTTCGTAAAGGCTAACCGGCCCAATAGACCTTGAAATTTTGTGCCCCGCGTTCCACCAGAAACGGTTTGATCCGCTTGAAAAGGCCGTGTTTCCGTCCAGTTGTATACCGAAAAGCCTTATACCGGCCCGTGAGCGGTTTACCACCGCGTAAAAAGGCTCCGCATACTCGTCCCACGGGTCGCCGCGCGCCCCGCTTTCGAGCGCAGTCTCGAAAGCGGGGCTGTCCAGGATGGACACCCCATTCACGCTAATCAGGGTTTTTGCGGAATGCCAGCTAAATGAGCCGCCGGCATTGAGCGAATACTCAGGCACGCCGTCCAGCAGGATAACCTCATCCAGCCTGAAGCTGCCGTCCTCCACGGCAGCCATATCGCTTGAGACGAGGGCCATGATGTAGGCGGAGTCTGCCGTGTAGTCGCCGCCCGTGTACTCCGCGTCGTTGGCGGAACCGCTGTCGCGGAGAGCCTGCGGATTGTAGTACAGCGGCGCGTCAATCTTCTGCCCGTCGACGTACACCCCGTTACCGCCGCCATAGCGCAGTTCCACCTCGGTCCAATTCCCGCCGCTTACCGATTTCAAGGTTTGTACGGGAATGCTGACCCTGATCGCCGTCTCCGAATCCCTGCCGAGCGATGAGCGCCCGCGCAGTACCAGGAAATCGAATGTCCCGCCTGCCAAGTCACGTGGTTTGAGGAAGAAGGAAAGCGTTTTGTAACTGGAGAACGGTATACGCCCGACCCTGCCGCCCGCTCCAACGGAAGATACGTTGGCATCTTTCCAGGAAACATCGAGCACACGCTGACGCGCGCCGTCCGGGTGGAGGCGCTTAACGGTATCGGGATAACGGGCCCCCAGGCTTTCGTCTATCGTTTCAAGCGTAGATACACTGCCGTCCGGGTTGCCCGTCACCTCGCCGTTTACCACGGACAGAGGGGCGAACTTTGCCCCGCGCACTATGGGCGGGGCCAGCAGCACACGGCCTGAAACGGCGGCGCCGCCATCGTTAATGACGAGGAGCCGGAGGTACTTTGCGTTACCCAGCTTGCGCCTGTCCGCCTCGTCCAGGTTTATCGTTACCAGGCGCGGCTGTTCGCTGAAAGACGCGGACGGCGGGTACAACTCCGCCGCCACCGTCAGCGCGGTATTCTCGTAGCCGCCCCTGTCCTTGTCCGCCAGATCGCCGAACTCTATCACGACGCGCAGCTTGGATGTATCGCCTGAAAAGTTGTAAAAGCGGAACGGCATCTCGATGGTACGCGCCTCCGCCAACGCGCTGCCGTCGCCTAGCGGGGACTGAAAGCCCGTCCAGTTTTTACCGTCGCCAAGAGAGAATTCGGCGGCCAGAATCTCGCCGCCCAGAAGCGGGTCGCGGGCTGAGTACGGGCCGTCCTTCCCGCTTACCACGGACGCGCCGCCCCAGTCTATGTCCATCAGCGTAACCGAGCCGAGCGCGTCCGTGCTCCTGTAATTGCGGTACACAAGGCCGGCGCGGTTTGCCGCCGTTAAACCGCTCACCAACGGCGGAATCTCGGCGGGCTGCTCCGAAATGAACGAGCCGCTTTCGGAGAGGGGCAGTATCTGTTCGCTGCCTTCCATGCCGGCAATACGGTACAAGCCTGTCGTGTCGGGCTGGACGAACGCGAAGCCCGTTCGGAGATCGGCGGCGAGGTTTTCGTAGTTCCAGACGGTTCTGCCGCCAAAGCCGACAGTACCGGGGCTGGAAGAGCCCTCCTCGGAGAACGAATCGGCGGCCAAATTCCAGCGCAAGCCGAGCGCGCCCTCCGCCCTGAAGTGTTCGTCCGCGCTGTAAACCGCGCCCAAACCCACCGCAAGGCTGCCGTTGCGCCGCTCGCTTGAACGTTTCAGGAAGCTGATGCGTATCGTCTCGTTAAAAGTGGCCGGCGTTTGCAGCCTGATATTGCCGGAAACCGGATCGAACGAAAAATTGGGGTCGTCCAGGCCGGCCCTCAGCACCTTGACGGAACCGGGAACCACATCCGCGCCTATATTATAGTCCGTAGACGCTCCGTAATTGGTAAACCGCAGCCGTACATCAGAGGTGAAGGATTCGCCTGACGCAAGGTAGACCTGATAGTTCCAGGGTTTCCCGTCCATATCGCGGGCGAGGGGCCAGCGGGCGAGCGGGCCGCGGATGTCCGCACGGACATCCGCGCGCGCGATCTCGTACACGCGGCGTTCCTGCGTGATAGTTTCTCCCGTTTCCTCCGAGACATAGAGCGGCAGATCGGAATAGAATGAGGTTTCCGCGAGCGGACTGGCGTCAAAGCCCGGCACACGTTCGCCGTCCGACGAATCGATCAGGATGACGCTTTCGGATGTGCTGTTAGGCGCGTTGTAACGGCTTTGGCGTTCAAACGGCGAAAACGTACCCTTCTCGTAGATAACGAGGGACTGCCTGCCGCCTATACTTATCAGCGCCGGACTGCCCGGTTCGCCGCCGGGCTGGGGATACTCCTTCAGCTTGACTTCGCTGAAGACGTCCTGCGCGTCTCCCAAAAAAGTGCCGGGCATACCGTAGGCTCCCATAGAATAGCCGCCTGAATACGAGACGGCAACCCTTACATCGGGGCTTGTCCGCAGTTCAACCAGCCCCAGACGGGAGCTTACCGCGTACTCGCCCGGCAGGGCCTCCCTCCAGCGCCGCCCGCCGCCGTCGGCAAAAGAGCCGTCCCTGTCCTCAAAGTAGACCCTGATTTCCGATTGTATATTTTCATCCGGCAGCACAAACGAGACGCCCCTCATTGCGGCGGACGGCTCCAGGTAGGAGAATGTCCGCTCCCTGCCGCCGACAAAGGCGCGCTCCTCGCGGACGGCGTCGTCCCAGCGCAGCAGCGTGTGTATCTGTAGCGGCCCACCGCCGAAACGCCCGTACAGCCCGAATGACGAGGCGGAATCCCCGCCCAGGTCAAGGTACGGGAATTCGGGAAAATCAAGCCCCTTGTTGCCTATGCCCACATACTGAACCGCCTCTCCCGGCTTTCCCTGGTAACCGGCCCTGTAAGTGTTTACCGCGTAATCCTCCTGGAAAGACGCCTCGACAAACCAGCGTTCACGTATCCAGAGGGCCAGATTCAGATCGGCCTCCTGGGTAAAGAGGAAGGGCGTATCGTTGGCCGCCACGCCTGTGCCAAGCGGCCCCGTTGAAATTCCCCACTTTGCCGTGAGGGAGCCTTTCCAGAAACCGGACAGGAACAGGGAAACATCGCTGTCAAAAATATTGATCGAGGCGAGGGCGGGCGGCGCTTCGTCGGTAACTAGCCGCCTTAACGCATCGACATTCTCTTCCCGCAGGCCGGAATTCCCGGTATCCTCCGGCGCGCCGGAGGCATCCTCAGCAACTCCGCCGCCGCCCGGCGCACCGTCCGGCGCGCCGTCCGCAGGATACAAAGCCTCATCGTTCCCGACGGCTTCCGGAGCGCCGTCTACAACGCCGCCGGGCGGATCATCCGGCGGTCCTTCATCCTGGGCGTACAACCGTGCACCGGCAAGCGGAAACATCAGCGCAACCAGGGCGCAGGCCGTGAAAATTTTATATTTTTGAAGAATCGCGGCGGTGAGGATATTTTTTTTCACCTGATCTTTGTCCGCCTCAATAGTTTCCCTCCCCCTCTTCTGTCAAAAACCGTCAGGCGCCGGACTGCCATCCTTTGCGGACATCACCCATGTTGCGTGGACCGTCCGGTCCTACAGCTTTTTTACAAATCTCAATATCGATACCGGAAAAATTTTCCAAATCATCAAGTATGGACTTTCCGATCACCGGGTCGCGCATATTTACAACCGCGAAAATACGGAGCGGTTTTTCTTTGCCTTTTACTTCGATACTTTGCATCTCTTTTGTAAGCAAATAGTCGCCGGCATACTTATACGTTTCTTCTGCTATAAGGATATCCGTATCAAACAGATCGTTTGGGCCCTCCAAACGGGCGGCAAGGTTTACCGCGTCTCCTATAACCGTATACTCCATGCGTTCTTCGCTGCCTATCTGTCCCGCGACAATCTCGCCTGAATTTATGCCGCAGCCCATCTTTATCATCGGAATATGACGGCCCAGTTTATGAATACGGCGTTCATTCAGGCAGCGTAGCGCGGCCCGCATAGAAAGCGCGGCCCGCATACAGTTAATGGCATCCTGACTGGGGCTGCCCGCCGTTTCCGGCGTTCCCCACAGCGCCATTATGATCACGCCGCCCTGTGTAAGAAATTTATCGACACTGCCGCCGTTCCGTGTTATGCAGGGAACCATCATGCTTAAATATTCATTTACAAAATCGACAACCGCTTCCGCGTCAAGCCCGCCCGCTATCTCCTGGAAATCGCGGATAAACGCGAAACATACCGTCGTTTTTTTGTTTTCCCCGCTACGTAAGAGCCTCCCCTGCTTTGCCAGTTTTACTATGGTCTTGTTTGTAAATTTTTCAAAATTTTCAAGATTGTTTCCCATGCCGATGAAGCTTTGCGTTAAAAGGCCCAATTCGTCATTACTCATTACCTTGAGCCGCAGATCGTAATTGCCGTCTTCTATCTTTTCTACCGCGTCTGTAAGGGAGTGCAGCGGTTTGCTTATGGTCCTTGAAAACAGAACTATAAAAAAGATCGATACAATAAGTACAAACACGCTTAACACAATGTTCCTGACGGTTGTTTTCATAATTCCGTCAAAAACAATACTGGAGCGTATAATGGTGATCAGTACTGTATTTCCGGTATCCAGACGCTGCACCGCGCCAAAGTATTCGATTCCCTCATCGTCAGTATACATACTCTGTATATTTATACTTGAATTATCCAGAACATTTTTTACAAACGGAATCCGGCTGAAATTCGCGCCTCCGTGCAGAATCTCAATATCGTGATGGAGGATCACGTCACCCCGCTCATTCAACAAAAATGAAATATTGCTGCCCTCTCCCAGCATCGTGTTGAGCGTTTCCGAATCGAAAAACACTTTGGCGGTAGAAGCGCCAAGCGGCAGGCGCATAACGAGCATGGGCCGTCCGAAAAACGGCGTCGCGTTGCGCAGCAAAATACTGCCGGGAAGTATGCCGTCAATATCCGCGCCTTCCGTCTCGTTCCATAAACGCGGCATATCCGCATTGCCGCCTGTACCGGTAAAAAAAGTTTCGTTTATATAAAAATCGCTGTCGTCTATTATCGCGGCAATATTAGGATTCTGCTCAAAGAAATAGCGCGCCGCCGCGTTTTTAAGATCCGCCGCGCCGGGACCGCCGGAATAAATAATTACCTCAAGATCGTAGTAAAACACGGTAACAGCCGCGCTGATACCGCGCAGCCTCGTCTGAACCGCCTCCGCGGTACGCCGGTTTACGCTGAAATTGTTATCCTCGGCGGTCAGCCTCACGTCCGCGCTGACAAGGATGGAGCCAAGCGTTGTCAACGCGCCCAGCGACAGCATAAGAAGCGCCGTAACGATCAGTACCAGCTTAACGGCTATAGGCATCCGTACACTTGCCGCCCGCCCTCCATGCCGCGCTGCCGCCGGAACAGATTCTTTTTCTATAGGTTTTTTTTCCGCCCGCTTAGCCTTTTTCGTGGCAGGCTCTGTCTTACCGCCGGTTTTACGCCTCGCTTTGCCTCGCGGCGCAGGTTGTTCGGGAACGGCCGGGGGCGGGGTCTCAGGCGCGGCGGCGGGCTGCTCCCCTGTTTTATCGCCTGTATCAACAAATTCTTCCATCGGGTGATCACGAATTTCAGGCGAGTCAGCCTCTACACCGCTTTTTTCCTCATCTCCGACCTCTCCGCCATCAGGAACACTTGTGTCCGCGTCCGCCTCCGGGAAGGCAAGCGGCTCACCGTACACACCCAAATCCTCGACAGAGACGACATACGGGACTATATCCTGATCGCCTGAAAAACGATCCTCGCCTGAGTCTTCCTTTTTATCGCCGCGGAGCAGCGCCTCCGCCTTTTCCATGATTCTAAAATGAGTTTCGCGTACTTCCCACGCCGGGATATCGCCTATATAGGCGCCATCCCGCAGCGCCAGCGCCCGTTCGATAATACGCCGATGCGTCCTCCGCGCCTCTTCCAGCGGGATGGCGCCTTCGTAAACAGAAAAGTCATCGTTTTGAACCATCTGAGTATTCATAGTAACTTAAAATTGAGCGGTTTATCTATCGTTTCACAGTTTTGGTCCATGACGGCGCTAGATTCGCTTATGATTTATCAGGTAAACATTTATAAGGTCGGAGCGCAGCTCAGATATCAATGCCTTTTCGTCCTCGCGCCCGCCGGAAAGCTCGCGGTAAAGCTCTTCCAGCGCGCCCTCAACCGTAAACTTGCGGTTGTGCAGAAGATGTTTAACCCGCATCAACAGTTGGATGTCGCGTGTGGAGTACACAAAGTTTCCGGCGCCGTCCCGCAGCGGCTGTATCAGCGGTATCTGTTTTTCCCAGTACCTTATTATGTGCCCCTTAACGCCGAGCAGCTTTTCCAAATCGCCTGTCGTGCAGCCAATCATCCGGGGCGCCTCTTTCCCCCGCCGGACGGATGTATCTCCAGCGTTACCGGTATCATACCGTACGATAAATCTTTTCGGATTTTATTGCAAATGTACGAATTGTAAGCCTGTGTGAACGCGGCGGGACGGGAGACAAACAGGCGGAAGACGACAGGGTTTGCCGACACCTGAACGCCGTACTTCACCTTGAAGCGGGTATCCGGGCCGGAGGGCGGCGGATTTTCGGCCTGGACATTTTCCAAAAAATCGTTAAACACGGATGTTTCCGTAAAACGGTTAAGCTGCCCGTGCATTTTTATGGCCGTGTCCAGCAGCCCGGCTACACCCTCACCGGTCTTTCCACTCAGCGGCAACACGGGTACATACTTCATCTGTCCGAAAAAGTAATGGAGCGAATCACGCGCTGCCTCAAAGGAGTTTTTCATATTCGGCATCATATCCCATTTATTGAGCGCAAATATGAGGCCGCGGCCCTTGTCCGAGGCGAGCGCAGCTATCTTTTTGTCCTGGACTGAAAAACCCTCAGGCGCGTCTATCAAAAGGATCACAATATCGGCCTCGTCCATCGTTTTTATCGCGCGGTTCACCGAGTAGTACTCTATATTTTCGCTGACACGGCTCTTCCGCCTGATGCCGGCGGTGTCCATCACGGCGAAATCCCTGCCCTTCCACCGGAAGCATCCTTCGATAACGTCCCGCGTCGTGCCCGGTATCTCGCTTACTATTGAGGCCGCCTCCGCGCAGAGCCTGTTGGACAGCGTGGACTTTCCCGTATTCGGCTTTCCCAGTATGCTAAGCCTCACCGTGTTACAGCCGGTTTCGTCAGACACGGCGGCCTCCCCGCGGGCCGGCAGCTTGTCAGCTATCGCGGACGCAAGCTCCACTACATTGTCCCCGTGTTCAGCGGAGATCGGGTATATCCTGTCGAATCCAAAGCGCGCGAGATTCCACGCTTCGGCCAAGAGCCTGCCGCCCTCGGTCTTGTTTACAGCGACGATCAGCTTATCGCGCAGCGGACGGAGCAGCGCGATGAATTCCTCATCCTCAGGCGTCAGTTCTCCCGCTGCCAGTATCAGCACAACCACGTCGGCCCGTTCTATCGCCTGAAGCGCGCGCTCTACGACGAGGCTGTCGAGACGGTTTTCATGCGAATCTGACGGCCGGCGGTCCAGCTTGAAGCCGCCCGTGTCCACGAGCAGGGACGGTTTTCCCGCTATGATCGCGTCTGAGGCCACCGGATCGCGCGTGAGCCCCGGCGTAGGATCGGTGATAGCGCGCCGCTTATGGAGGAGTCTGTTAAACAAAGTTGATTTACCCACGTTGGGCCGCCCGGCAAGCACGACCACAGGCTGTTTCCCCGCTGGTTTCCCCGCCGTAGTTTGGTATAGTTGTGTCATCGCCGCTAATTATACCCATTTCCGGCAAATTCGTAAACTGTCACTATTCTTCACTCTTCACTACCTACCTAAATTCCCGTAGAATAGTTTAACCTATGTTAGAAATTCTAAATCCTACAACAAGTTACTGAGCATTGATTTTCAAAATTTGGCGGGTTTTTTATAATTTCTTGCTGAAATAGCCATGAGACGGCTTGAAATATGGGTTTTATGCGGAATACCGCTGTGAACGGTTGTCTAAACCATGACAAAACTTGAACTCATCCGATACATGGAAAAACTTAAGGTTCAATATATCAAAGATGACCGTATCATTTTCCCTGTTTCAAAAGTTCAAAAAAACTTGTCAAAAAAACTATTCTTGATGCTTTTGGTATAAAATACCCGCTGTAGCTATAATTTTGATGGGAATTTAGGATATAATGGTGTACGCTCGTACTGCACATAACAGGACTGTATATGCGCATACCCGCAAAGCGGGTATGACACCGCCCGTAGGCGGCTCGGCGTAAACAGCCGGAACGTTATACGCAATAGGGGCTAAAATTTGCCGAAAATGCATTGTATAAAAAATCATACAAAAAATATGGGAAAAAATTGAATTCATGTATAAAGTTTCAATGATAGAGATGCCTTTCAAAACCTGGGTTTTTAGAAAAGAGACCTTAGATTTTGATGATCAAGAGTTAGGAGAAAACAATATGGAAAAATGATTGGCATAAGAAAAATGACTTGACAGTTAAGAAATGGTATATTATACTTAGAAAAAATGGTTTTACGATGTTAGATCTAAAGGATATTAGGAGAAATTATGGAATTAAAATATACATATGAAAAAGGGGAAAAATATTTAGTTGGCTGGTTATTGGATTATCCTGAGCATCCGACTCAAGGAATTGATATTCCGGACTTAGAAAAGCATCTTCTGGAAATTTATGGGTGGATAAAAGACGGTACGCTTGAGGTAAAAAAGCATTATGGAGTTTTAAAGGTTGTTTAATGAAAAGAAACGCCTTTATAAAAATTCTTGAAACCAACGGGGTTGTATTTTTTCGGCATGGTTCTGAACATGATATATACATAAAAAATGAGACAGGAAAAAAGGTTTCAGTTCCAAGACATGGAGAAATAGAAAATAAGTTAGTAAAACTTATTCTAAGAGAATTAAAGATAAAAACAAAGAAAAACTGAAAAAAAAATAATAGTGTACGCCCCTACTGCACATAACAGGACTGTATGCGCTTCGGGGCCTTACGGCCCCTCGGCCTCCGCAATGGCTAGGTCATTCGCTGCGCTCATTCCCACGCCATTGCTCCGGCACAGTTTGTCGGCCCTGGAAATGCCGCGCATTTCCTTATTCGGGCCGCCAAACCGTCGCATACAGCCGGAACGTTATGCGAACTAAACAACCACCGCCTAAAGGCGGTGGGTTTCTTTAGCGGCTGAAAGCCGCATTGGGGCTAAAGCCCCCTAAAATGTCCTTTTGCTAAAGCAATCTATAGTTTACGACTGAAACTCGTCCCCCTGCCCCTCTTCTTCTATCTTGAAGTGATTCTTGTCTCCTTGCTCAAATTAGCGCTCGATATATTCTCGTATCATCTCTTGCGTCACCGCCCCTACCGTCCGCACAGAAATATCCTCTCGCCCACAAATGTTGTCCCCAATATCTTTTCTTTAATTCCGGAAATTCTTCCTGTATCAGCCGGGATGACCTCCCTTTCAGATATTGTACTATCTTCGCCGACGCTATATGTGTCGGACATGATATCAGCATATGCACATGTTCCTTCCCCACACTCCCCTCCACTATCGTTATCCCCCTCGACTCGCACCCCTGTATCAGCAGTTCCCTCAGCCGCTCCG
>JAIRMP010000073.1 GCA_031258615.1 Spirochaetaceae bacterium
GGTTGAATTTATGAGGCAATTTGATTCCGGATATGGTGATTATACAAAAGAACGGTATAATTGGTTGGTTGGATTGACAATTGAAGATATAAGTAATGAAATTAAGAAAATGAAAGGTATAAAGTAAAAAGTCCAACTGCGCATAACTCGGCAGCTTTGCTGCCGCAGACTGTATGCGCTTCGGGCGCAGCAACGGGCTTGGGCTGCGAAAAACTAGCCGCATGGTCCTTATACCGGAGTTTGACCGAACAGACAATATTCTATAACTTTCTTTTTTAAGGAGAAAGCATGAAAGAAACTGCTTGACGTTTATCATAGACGCCAGCCCACCAACAAAGGCAGTCGGCGGCTTCCTCGGACGCCGCGAAAAAAAACGTTATATTGCGGGGCTTATCACCGGCGTACAGCTTATACTGCCGTCCTCACCGCGGCGCAGCCTTACGTCAACGCCGTAGAGATGGCGGATAAGGCCGGCGTTAAGGACTTCGGCGGCGGGGCCTGCGGCGGCGATGCCGCCATCGTACAGCGCAAGAACCCTGCCGGCAAACAGAAGCGCGTGTTCCGGGTTGTGCGTGCTTATTATCACGCTGTAACCCTGCGCGCTCAAACTTTTAATCCGGGAGAGGACGCGGATCTGGTTTCCGTAATCAAGGTTGGCGGTGGGCTCGTCCATCACAAGGAGTCGTGCGCGCTGCGCAAGGGCACGGGCTATCAGAACCAACTGCCGCTCGCCGCCGCTCAGCCGGGCAAAATCCCGCCCGCCGAATTCCGCGATACCAAGCTGTTCCAGGGCTTCCGCCGCCCGCCGCTTCTGCCCGATACCAGGGCTTGTCCATTCCCTGCCCTGTGCCGCGGTCCCCATCAAGACCATGTCCATCACGGAATAATTGAAAGACGGATAGTGACTCTGTGGCACATAGGCTATGGTTTTTGCCATCACACGCGGACTTTTATGCCTTATATCCTCGTCATCAACCAATATTTGGCCCGAATACCGTTTATCAAGCCCAAGAATACAACGAAAGAGCGTACTCTTCCCCACACCGTTAGGCCCAAGCGTCGCCAGAAACTCATTCCGTTCGAGCGAAAAGGCTATATTGCGCAGTACCAGCCGCTCGCCGTACCGGAAATCTAGGTCACGTACCTCAAGCAGGACGGAGATCCCACCCCCGCTCACCAGATTTCTCCCTTCCGTGTCAGGAGCCACAGGAAGAACGGAGCGCCCACGAGGGAGGTAAGGATGCCGAGCGGTATCTCGGTGGCAAACAGATTGCGGGAAATGTTGTCGATTACAAGCAGGAACAGGGCGCCCATCAGCATGGAAACGGGCATCAGACTCTGGTAGTTGTTGCCCACAAACCGGCGGGAGAGATGGGGGATGATGAGGCCTGCCCAGCCTATCACGCCGCTCACCGAGACCGCGGCGGCGGTAACAAGCGTCCCGCAGACGATCACAAGCGCCCGCATCCTCCTCACGTTTACACCCATCGATTCAGCCTCTTCCTCGTTCAGTGTGAGCAGGTTGATCCTCCAGCGGAATACCAGCAGCGGGACAAGTCCCAGCGCCATCGGAAGCAGCACAAACGACACGTCATCCCGCTTTATTTTCGCGAGGGAGCCCATCTGCCAGTACACGATTTCCGGCAGCACATTGTTTGGGTCGGCGATCAGTTTCATAAATGAGCCGGCGGCGCTGTGGATAGACGAAACCATGAGTCCGGCAAGAATAAGACCTATCACTTTCTTGCCCCGCGTCCTCTCGCCCACCAGCATCACTATAGCTATCGTGATAAGGCTGGTACAGAACGCGAAGGCCGTTACCAGGCAGCCGGGGAGCCGGAGCAGTATCGCAAGGGTCGCGCCGGTGGCGGCCCCGCTGGATGCCCCAAGAATGTCCGGCGCGGCGAGCGGATTCTGGAACACTCCCTGATAGCTTGCGCCAGCGGCGGCCAGAGCGGTCCCCACAAGACACGCCATGATCACGCGGGGAAGGCGTACATTCACCAGCACGGCCTCCATACGCGCCGAGTCGAAAGGACTGCCCAGCAGACGGGAGAGGAGCGCGGCGACGGGAATCGGATATCGTCCCAGCGACAGGGATACCAGAACCGCGGCAATCAGCAGCAGGCCCAGAACAAGGACCGTTCCAGGCCCGGAGCGCGGCGGCCTTTCCGTCATCCGGCGCCGTTTCCGCCTTTTGGCAGGCTGTCGCGGGTGAGCGTTTCAAACCGTTCCCGCGTAAGCTCGCGACCGTAGAAAAGGCGGTAGTACTCCGAAACCTCCGCATACAGGTCGTAGGCGGCGTACTGCGGGTACAGCGCCTTACCGAGCCACATCATGCCCAGATAGCGGTTTATCGAGGGGGGAGACCCCATCCAGTTGTAAGGCCCGACCGGAACTTCGTAGTACGCGCCGCTTTTTATCGCCTGCAATTCCCGCCATGCCGGGTCGCTTGCGGCCGAGGCGTACACGCTGCCGGGGCCGAACAGTATCACCTGGGGGTCCCAAAGCAGAATCTGTTCAAAGTTTGCCTCGTTGCCGCTGCCCCTTGATGCCGGGTTATCCACTACCGCCCTGTTATCCGTCATCCAGTCCAGGATTTCTGTGTGAAAGGTACCGCGGGCAAGCACGTTAAGCCCCGCCTTTCCCTGACAGTACAACACGGACTTTTTGTCGTTCCCAACCTGAGCCACGAGAGCGTCCGCTGTGGTCAAGGTTTTCTCGCAGAATCGGGCCAGGCGCTCACCCTGTTCCATTCTGTCGAGAAGCCTGCCCAGCGTACGGAAGGCCTCCGGCGTAGTTCGCAGAGTCGCGGTTATATGGACGGTGGGAATCCCGATAGAGCCGGAAATCATGTCCATGTCCTGCGCTATCGTATCCTTGGGCTCGCCAACATCTATGACCAAATCCGGCCCTATCCTGGCAATCTCCTCCGGGTTCAGGTTGGCCGCCCCATAAAACTGACCTGCCACCGGAAGGCCGGCAAAGTATGGGGGAAGGAATTCCATTTGGTAGGGGCTGTAGGCCGAAGGGATCGCGCAAATCTTCTCTGGCGCGACAGCCGCGAGAAACATCTGCGCCAGCGCCCCGGACGGCACGATCCGCGTAATGTTTTCGGGCACCTCAACCGCCCTGCCAACCGAGTCGGTAAAGGTTACCGTCTTTGCCGTTTCCCGCGGCGCCTCTTTCCTGCCGGCGGCGTTTACCGTAATGACAACGGCAAACAGTAACGCTAACGCTAAAAATCGTTGTTTCATATAAACCCTCCAAAACGATGGCGGTTTCGCGCCGCCGTCACCGTGAAAAATAATAACCGTATTATTTTATAGTGTCAATCGAAAAGTTACGGTATCGAAAAGTTACGGTAAGCAGGATGAGCCTCCGCGCGGCAAGTGCGCAAACAAGTTTGCGGGGCGGTTTGTGAGGCGGTAGTCTTGCCGGCGCCCCAACAGAATATCCAACACGACATTGGTATCAATCAGCATATTCACGTTTTTTGAGCCATTCAGCGCGGCTTTCGAGTCTTCCGGGAGAGTTGCTTTGCGAGCGGGCTTTACGGGTCGTCCGGGGAAGCGGTTATTGAAATGGTTTTGTGCGAAGGCTTGGCGAGACTGCCCGCTTGGGGTATACTTTGCAGGTTAGGAGTTTTTTATGGGCGAAGTACGAACAGAAATTACCTTGGTAAACATTGAGGATACTATGAAAGCGAGGAATGAGCTTATTTTTGAGAGTGAAATCAGGCGGCTCACCGTCGGCGCAGTGGTGGATACGGGCGCGTGGACACTGGTCATCAACGAGGCAACCCGCGAGAAGCTGGAGCTGCAAATAACGGAAACCGATCCGGGAACGCTTGCGGACGGGACAAACGGGAAGTATGACCTAGCGGGGCCGCTTAGGGTACACTGGAAAGACCGCGCCATGGTTTGTGAGGCGCTAGTCTTGCCTCACGCTAAAGAAGTCCTCTTGGGCGCTATCCCGCTTGAAGCAATGGATTTGACGGTGCACTCCCGCACAGAGGAAGTGGCCGGCGCCCACGGTGATCAACTGCTTCATTTTATAGGATGAACTTCCCCCATCAGGGGCCGGCGTTACGGCGGCGCGTCAGAAAACAACGGAAAATTAAAGAGGGATTAAGTGATTACTGTAAGCGATTTGAGTCTGTCGTACGGACAGCGGACTCTGTTTAAGGATGTAAACCTAAAGTTTACCAATGGGAATTGTTACGGGATTATCGGCGCGAACGGCGCGGGAAAGTCCACGTTTTTGAAGATACTCGACGGCGAGATTGAGCATGACAAGGGGGAGATAACGGTTTCGGGCAAGGCGCGTATCGCGGTGCTGAGGCAGGACCACTTCGCGTTCGAGGATTACACGGTTACAGACGCCGTGATATACGGCTACCCGACGCTTTACAACGTTATGAAGGAACGTGAGACGATCTATGCTAAGGAGGATTTTACCGAGGCGGACGGCCTGCGCGTTGCCGAGCTTGAGGGGGATTTTGCCGAGTTGGGCGGATGGGAGGCTGAGGCTGAGGCCGGGCAGCTTATGTCCGGCCTCGGCCTGGAGGAAGCGTGTCATTCAAAGAAAATGTCAGAGCTTGACGAATCCAAGAAGGTGCGCGTGCTGCTTGCCCAGGCGCTGTTCGGAAATCCCGATATACTGCTGTTGGACGAGCCGACAAACGGCCTTGACCTCGAGTCGATTGCATGGCTTGAGGAATTCCTGATCGGCTTTCCCAACATAGTGATCGTCGTTTCGCACGACAGGCATTTTTTGAACGCTGTCTGCACACACATCTGCGACATAGACATGGGGCGGATAACGCCGTACTCCGGCAACTACGATTTCTGGTACCAGATGAGCCGTATGCTCCAGCGGCAGGCGCGGGAACAGCAGAAGAAGAACGAAGAGAAGGCGCGGGAACTGCGTGAATTTATACAGCGCTTCGCGTCCAACGCAAGTAAAAGCCGGCAGGCCACAAGCCGGAAGAAAGTGCTGGAAAAACTCGACCTTGACAACATCCGCGTTACGGGCAGGAAGTTTCCCTACGCCGGTTTCAAGCCGGACCGTGAGATAGG
>JAIRMP010000191.1 GCA_031258615.1 Spirochaetaceae bacterium
CCCTCTTGCGGCGCCAGTCCCTCGCTGATGCCGCTCTTGAGAAATTCTAGCTGCGGTTAGAATACTTGTTTTGAGACAACAGCCTTTATGGTTAGATTTTATTATGAGGCATTACGGAGGGCGCAATATGTTGGGCGCATATGAAATACAGCAATTCCGATTTCGGAAAAAATTGAGGATTTGATATAGTTTTAGCAGTGATTCTATCAAAAAAATATAAAAAGGGGGATGCCCAATGCCGCGCCCGAAACATTGAGGGCGTTAGCGCGGTTATGCAGCATGGCGCGGCGCCAGTAAAGGCGGCGCTTGGATACCAGCTTCGGTGCCGCGGTACTGAAGGCGCGGAAGGTCTTTACCGGCAGCCTCCCCGCCTTCCTGAACCTCCTCGCAGTGCCCTTGCCGCGTTCCGTTCCCTGTTTCGCCTGATTGAGCCGTGCAGTCTGCGGTTTTTGTGATTGATCAGTATTATCGGCGATAAACGACGCGCTCCGCTCCCCCTTTTTGGCACTGCAAAAAAATTTTTCCCGAAAATTCATCTTTTTTTGCCTTTTTGCGCGGTTTTCTGTTGCCATTTCTTTTGTTGTTTGTTATAGTATTGTTAACGACCGGTCATTAACAAACAATGCCGATTCGGGTTATTTGGGTCAATCAAAGATGACGCAAGAAGATATTGTCGGCGCGGCGTTCCGGGTATGGGGCGAGGCACTGTTTCAGAAGATGAGCCTCTCGGATCTGGCGGCGGAGCTTGGGTGTACGAAACCCGCGCTGTACCGGCATTTCAGGAGCAAGGATGCGTTGCTGGATGCGATGTACACGTCCTTTTTTGACCGGTTTGCCGGGTTCCTCTCGGATTGTTTTGACGCGCCGATTGCGAATGGCAAGGACGGCAAGGATAACGAAGACGCTCTGCTTCTCCGGTTCGCGGTCTCGCTGGGGGAGTTTTTTGTCAGGAACAAGGGGGAGTTTCTCTTTTTGCTGTCGAAGGTCTACGGGGCTGAAGAGAGCGAGCGGCGGTTGAGCCTTCAGCTTGCGGAGCGCGGTGTTGACCTGCGGCATTTTTTGGCCGCAGAGAAAGAGGCGGGGGGGGGGGGTAAAAAAATACAACCAACGCAGCCCATGCATCCATCAAGGGTTCAATTGGTGATAGGCGCGGTACTCTTTTTTGCGTCGCGGGAACTCTTTGGGGCCGAGCCGTGGCACGAATGCGGCGGCCCTAAGGAAGGCGGCATCGATTTGCCGGTTTTTTTGCGCGGTTTGAAGGAAAAGATTGCGCATGGTTTGGGGTTTATAGAAGAGCGGGTGGAAAAGATTGATTTTGAAACGCTGGAGGGGGCCGTGTCGTTTGACGTGGCCTTCGATTCCGGGATAGACGAGATTCATTTGAAACTGCTCAAGGCGGTTGGCGAGGTGCTTGCCGAGACGGGGCCGTTTGAGGCATCGATGGAGATGTTTGCGCGGAAATCGGGGTTGTCGAAGTCGAGCCTCTACTCGCATTTTGAGAACCGGGAGGAGATGATCGTGTCGCTGTTTACCAACGAGTTCGATCGGATTGCGAAGATCGCGGCGCACAACAAAGCGAAGTCGGAGGTGCCGGAGGAGCGGCTTTACCTTACGCTGAGCACCATAGCGGACTATCTGCGGAGGCACACGATGATCCTCCGGGCGATTGACAAGGCGCGGACGCGGCACAAGGATCCTGCGAGGGATGCTTCGACGGGCCACTACGCGCGCAAGAAATCGCTGTTCCAAGTGACGGGCGAGATTTTTGCGGGGATACACGCGCCGTCCATCTACGGCGAACTGGATATCACCAAAGAAGATGCGGAGTACATACTTTTTATGCTGGTCAACGCGCTGATGTTCCGCCCGGACGGCATGGACTACGGGGATGTCGGCAACGAGAGTATGCGGGTGCTGTTCCGGTTTTTGACGTTGGGCTTGGCCCCACAGGGGCTCTTCTTGGGGGCGGCATAACGGGAGAAGGCGGCGGCCCCCTCCGGGGGCCCCGTAGGGGCTTTCCTTGGGGGCGGCGTGACGGGAGAAGGCGGCGAAGAGGACACGGAACGTTTGCGGATGTGTTATCGTGTTTTTGCTTAAATAGAGCGCCGGGGGCGGTGAGCGTCCCGCAGAGGGGGATAGCAGAGGGCCAAACGGAGAGAGATGTGGATGCGCCGTAGGCGCAGGCCTGCCGGCCGGAGAGCGTACCGGAGCAAAGGGCCGGCAATTTGCCGCGACTTCCCCCTCTTAATAAGTTTATAAGTAAGGAATAGGGAGAGTTGCCGGATGAAAAATCTGTGTAATCCGGGTAATCTGTGGACCCTGTTATGGAGCATTACAAGTCGCATAGACGAAGGATATATTATAGGAGATTGTATGAGGAAGAGGCTTTTGTTTATGGGGATAGGTTCAGTCTTCGCGGTCGCCGGTCTTTTTGCCGAGGTTCGGAAAATACCGGTGGACGAAGCGGTGAAGATGGCTATTGAAAGCAACCTGTCGCTCGAATCGGCTCGTATTTCGCTTGACACGAAGAAGCGGAAAAACGATTTGAAGTGGAACGAGTTCATTCCCGCATTGGGCGTAACCGGTTCCTTGGTACGGGATAACGAGGCGGCGGCGGTAAGCGGAGTAGCCCCCGTGCCGCTGGGAGGAGGAGGAGTATACGGCGTGGTTCCGTATTCGGTTGACGCTCCGCAGTGGCATATCGCGGGGAACCTTTCCGCTTCGATTACCATCGTAACGGCGCTTTTCGAGGGGCTTAAGAACTACCGGCTGGACTACGAGGCGGGGGTGCTGTCCTACGAAAAGGCGAAGGCGCAGATGGAGCGCGACCTTCGCAAACTCTACCATAACATCCTGCTTGCCGAGGAGAACCTGCGGCTCCAGCGGGAAAAGTATGCGGCGGCGGAACGGCAGGAGACGCAGGCTCAGGCCAACTACCGGGCGGGACTCGCGCCTGAATTGCAGTATCTTCAGGCGCAGGTGGCAAAAGAAAACTTAAAGCCGCAGATTGACGAGGCGGAAAACAACGTGCGCCTCGTGAAGGCGAACTTCGCGTTTACCATCGGGCTGCCCTACGACACGGAGATCGAGCTGGTTCCGCTGGCCGGCGAGTTTACCCCCGTCCCGCTGGAGGTTGCGCGGCTCATCGCGGACGCTTCGCGGAACAAGCCGGACATTCTGGAGCTGCGGCAGACCCTCCTCGTGGCGCAGAGCGGGCGGAAGGCGCAGGCGCTTCAGGCGCGGACGCCCTACCTCGACTTGCGCTGGAATATGCAGCGGGCCTTTACCGGAGACCCGTGGAAGGACAGTTGGGGAGACGGCGGCTTGTGGAGCAAGTCAGGCTCGTTCACCATCACTCTGGGCATGACGTTTAACGGCCTCGTGCCGTGGTTCAAGGAGAGTCAGGCACTGAAAGACACGGACAACCAGATTGCCGGGCTCAACGTGAACCTCGCCCAGTTGATACGCGGCACGGAGATTGAGGTGTACAACACCTGCCTCACACTGGCAAAGACCGAGGCGAGTGTGGAGGCGATGCGGCGGAACGTTGAGCTTGCGGAACGGAGTTACCAGTCGACGGAGACCGCCTACCGGAACGGCCTCCAGACCCTGCTGGAAGTGCAGAATGCGGCCAACCAGTTGCAGGAAGCGCGGCTCGGCGTGATGTCGCAGAGGGTGAGTTATCTGAACGGATTGATTGATTTGGAATATACGCTCGGCGTGCCCTTCGGGACGCTGTCGCGGGGAGAAGAGGAGTAATGATGAAGGCAAAGACGCATACAGAATTGATAATGGACAAAGACTTGGTGAAAACGGCCCTGCTGGGCTTCGTACTGATCATGCTGGGGGCGCTCTTGGGCGGATGCGACCGGATCACGGCGTTACTGAACAAGGGGGCCGCCCCCGCCGTCCCTGAAATCCCCGTGTTTGCGGTGAACACGGCAAAAGCGGAGGAAGGCCCGATCGCGGACTACCTCGCCCTCGCCGGGGACATCGTGGCGGGGAGTACCGTGGATGCCTATTCCGATGCGGGGGGCAAGATAACCCGGCTTTACACCGCCGTGGGGAGCCGCATCGCGCGGAACGATCCCCTCGCCGCCGTTGACCCGTCCCGTCCCGGCATGACCTATGTGGCAAACATCGTGCGGAGCCCCATCGCGGGGACGATTGTCGCGCTGCCTGCCCAGGTCGGGATGACCGTGAGCCAGGCGACCCCCATTGCGCGGATTACCGGAGGAAGCGCCCTTGAAATCAAACTCGATGTCGCCGAGCGCTTCATTTCCCGTATCGCGCCCTCGCTTCCCTGCGTGATTACCCTCGATGCCTGGCCGGGGGAAGAGTTTCGCGGCAGTGTGAGCGAGATCAGCCCGGTCGTTGACCCGGCCTCCCGCACGATGGAAATCAAGGTCAACGTTGAGAACCAGGGCTCCAAACTCAAGTCCGGGATGTTCGCGAAAGTACGCATCATCACCGAGCGCAAGCAAGGCGTGGTGAAAATCCCGGAAACCGCGCGTATCGAACGTTTTGGCGAAACCTACGTCTATGTGGTGGAAACCGACCCCGCCGATCCCGCCTTCCGCATCGCGGTGAAACGCCTCATCAAGAGCGGCATCCTCGTGGACGGCGTTCTCGAAGTGCAAGAGGGCCTTGCCCCCAACGAGGAAGTCGTCATCAAGGGCCAGTCCCTCATCGAACACGGGTCGCGGGTCAATGTTATTCAGTGAATAATGGGATAGCACCGAAGGGCGGCCGGCCTGAATGGGGCGGCAGTTCTAGCCTAGAAGCGTCGGGCAGTTCTAGCCTAGAAGCGTCGGGCAGTTCTAGCCTAGAATGGTCGGGCAGTTCTAGCCTAGAATGGTCGGGCAGTTCTAGCCAGAATGGTCAGGCAGTTCTAGCCAGAATGGTCAGGCAGTTCTAGCCAGAATGGTCAGGCAGTTCTAGCCAGAATGGTCAGGGCACTTCTAGCCTAGAATGGTCGGGGCGTTTCAACATGGAATGTGCTGGGGATCTGTGGTTGTTTGGGATAGAGTCTAATAAGAGAGGACGAGAAATAGAAAGGAGAATAGAGAGGACAATTGATGAAACAGTTACGGGCATTAAGCCTTTTTTCTGGTGCGGGCGGTATGGACATCGGTGTCCAAAAAGCCGATTTTGAGATTCTCGCCGAAATTGAACTCGACCAGTATTGTTGTCAGACGCTTCGCGCCGCCTGTGGGCGGGAAAAAAGGAACACGCTTGTTCTCGAAAACGATATACGGCAGATTGATCCGCAAACATTGATGAAAGACCTTGGTCTACAATCCGGTGAATTGGATTTGCTTTTTGGCGGTCCGCCATGCCAGCCCTTTTCACTTGCGGGAAAGCAACGTTCTCTCGATGATATTCGCGGCCCGCTCTTATTTGAAATTATCCGGTTCGCCGAAGCGTTTAAGCCGAAAGTGATTTTTCTTGAACAGGTGAAAGGTTTATTGTCGGCGAAGGGCAAGGACGGCAAAAAAGGCGATGTGTTTCAAACGTTTCTTTCGGAATTAGAGCGGCTCGGTTATACTCCAAAATGGCAGGTCTGCTCTGCCGCCGATTATGGTGTCCCGCAACTGCGTGAGCGTGTTTTGGTTGTGGCAACCTATGGTAAAAACGGGTTTAATTTTCCGGAGCGGACACACGCGCCCAAAGAATCAACGAATGATTTATTTACGCTCAAGCCGTATGTTACGGTAGGAGAAGCGTTAGCCGGATTGGGTAAACCTGCGCCCAAAACGCCCGGCACGACTTTTTTTGATGTTTCCAACAGCCACGTTGATGTTACGCCGCCACGCGATAGGGAACGAATCGCTGATGTGCCGGAAGGTTTTTATCTTGCTTCTCAAACACAACTTGACAAGAGCATTCTTTGTAATTTAAGCCCTAAGGACACGACAAAATATTTGCGTCTTCACCGCGAAAGGCCGTCTAATACCTTGCGTTGCGGTGAAATATTTTATCATCCAACGGAAGACCGATATTTAACGCCCCGCGAATATATGCGTTTGCATGGTTACGATGACGATTATCTTTTGCTCGGCCCCATTCGCTCGCGGACAGGAACCGTCAAAAATCTTGACCAGCACCGTCAGGTCGCCAATTCAGTGCCGCCGCCGCTTGCCTATGCGGTGGCAAAACAAATAAAGAGCTTTTTGAAAGAATGTTTTGAAGGAGTCTTTTGAATGAGCAAAATCTTTGAGCTTTATGGCTATCGGCTTGACTGCTGGAATGAAGCGGCAGAAAACAACCTTGAGCGCGTATGGTGCCCGTTCATGAACGGCGAATGTGACGGCGGCGGCAACAGGTATTCATCCGCAATCAGCGTAAAGAAGAATGCAAAACTACGCGCAAAAATAAAAGGCAAGGATGTTATTCAGACCGGTATATGTTCATTGCAAATACATGAAAATGAACAACCCTGGATAGTATGTCCCAGAAGGCTTTTATCGCTCAAAAACGGCAATCTTTCCGCATATCAATCATGCGTTAGAAAACAACTGTCCGAGTATGCGGAACTTGATAAAACAAAAGCGTATAAGGCGTGGTCGGAGGTAAAAATAAAGACCGAAGTTTCAACTGATGACGATGAAATGAAATCGTTTGATTATACATTCGATTATGTTATTTCCGCTACGGAACGAAAAAAGATTGCGGATATAGCCTCATTGCTTTCTTTCTCGCCGGGGATGGTCCAAAAGACCGCCGAAAAGAACGGCTATACCGTCGCATACCGCGATGCGGAATACTGGATAGACGACTTCCCCGCCGCTCCGTTCGTTATTGTCGAAGTTATGACCTCCAGCACTTCCGGGGGAAATAAAGAGAAGCGGACACAAATCGCTATGGCGTGCGAGGATGCGATACTTAACGGAATGGAGCATAACGCGCCGGGGATTAACTACCGCCAAGTGTGGGCGCGTATGGTTAGCCAGCTTATTGTAAAGTCGCAGGTTGCTTTGGCGTGGAACGGCAAAACCATTTGGCTTGTGCAGGATGTTTTGGCGGACTATATTTCAAAATCTACCGCCCTTGTTTTGCCGGAATATGTGTCGGAAAAACTTGACGAGGTAAACATTCTCGCCGTAAGTTACGGGGATGCGATTGTCAACAAAACAACGGATGTGATTGCATTAAAAGATACGCAATTATTTTCCGGGGCTATTTCATCGAGCGGTGCCGGGGAGAAAACAAAAGGCTTTATTGATATTGTTAAGGTTGGGGCTACACCGCCTAAAACACAATTATGGAAATCATTATTGAATAAAAAACCATTGGGAAATTGGAAAGTGGAATAAGAGAATAAAGTCTAATAAGAGAGATACGAGATAGTCCGATTTCGCTGGATGGGGAGTGGTTAGGTATCGGAGCGGCACAATTTGGGTTTGTTGCTCTGTATTGTTTATACGTGTTGCTTGTATATTATATATGGAAGATTGTTATATAAGGTTGCTCTATTATAGAAGGAATTGGAAATGACGGTTTATGATTTTACGGTGACAGACAGTGACGGAAAAAAGTTTCTCTGCGTTCCTATGAGGGACAAGGCTTGGAGACACCTGCCTTTCACGGCAGCCCTCGAAGCGGGGGTGAAGGGGTTGTTGCGAATGGCGGGGGGAGAATAGGAAATGAGCAATACGGCTATTAAAGAAAAACTATTTGGCACTCTGGATTTCGGCAAAATTGAAGCCGACCATGATTTTAACGAAGCGGCGGTACGGGCCGTTATCATAGACCCGATTCTGAAAGAACTCAGGTTTGCTCATGAAAACGTACTGCGTGAAAAAGTCCTCCAAAGCCCGTTTTTGCGGACGGGGAGCAAAAAGAGAAGGGTTAATCTGATACCTGACTATGTGTTAAAGGTGGAAAATAGCTACGCATGGGTATTGGACGCGAAAGCGCCCGATCAAAACATAATGAATGACGACAATATCGAACAGGTGTACATTTACGCGACACATCCTGAAATTAGGAGTAAATACTTCGCGCTCTGTAACGGCCTGGAATTCGCGTGCTGGAGAACAACGGAAACGGAAAAACCAGTGTTGTATTTTCCTATCAATGAAATAGACAACCACTGGCAAACCATGCAAAAAATCCTTTCTCCCTCCAGTTTCCAGCCGGGCAAAGTATTTTCGTATGAAAAACCCGCGCCAATAAAACCTGACGCGCCGTTTGATTACAGCAGCCGCCCTCTTTTAGGAGAAATTAAAGTAAAGAAACAGCAGGCAAAACGGCATTTTGGCTGTAATGCCTATTTTACAAGGCAGTCATGGGATATAGTGAGCGCGTATATAAAAAACTTTTCGCAAAAAGGGGATGTCGTGCTCGACCCGTTTGGCGGCAGCGGCGTTACCGCGGTGGAGGCGTTGTTAAACGGCAGGGCGGCGGTTCATGTTGACTTAAACCCGCTTTCGGTGTTTATGACAAAGGCGTTGCTTTCTCCGGTGAAACATGAAAAGTTGATGGAATGTTTCATAAAAATAAAAGAAGAATACCTTAAGCTGGAGCCAAAAACAGACGCGGAAGTATACGCCGCTATAACAAAATATAAGGGCCCCAAAGATTTGCCATTGCCCAAAGGTTCGGACGTTCAAACGGTAAAAGAATTGTTTACGGACGAACAGTTAGCGCGGCTGGCACTGTTAAAAGCATTAATAACAAAACAAAAAGACGAAGGCGTACGGTTTTCGTTATTACTGGCTTTTTATAATACGGTTTCGGTTATCAATAAAACATTCCACGAAACGCCCAAGGGCGGCGGCAATCATTTTGGTTATTATTACCGCTACCGTCTTGCTCCGTGCCCGGCAAACAAAAAAACAATACAGGTCTTTGAAAACAAATTTAAGCGTGTGTATAACGGGAAAAAAGAAATCGCGCAGCAATGTCTGCTTAACCAAAAAACGGTAGAGGAAACAGTTCGCGGGGCGCAAATAATAAAAGGAAATGCCGCCGATTTATCGTTTTTGCCCAAAGAAAGCGTGGACTATATCTACACCGACCCGCCCTACGGCAAGAAGATACCATATCTTGATCTGTCGGTTATGTGGAACGCATGGCTTGATCTTGAGGTAAACGAAACGGACTACGAACAGGAAGCGATAGAAGGCGGCGAACATCACAAAACAAAAGAGCGGTATAAAGAACTTATCGCCAAAAGCATAGAGGAAATGTACCGTGTTCTGAAGTTTGACCGCTGGCTTTCGTTTGTTTTTGCCCACAAAGACCCTGAATTCTGGCACTTGATCATCGAAACCTGCGAAAAATGCGGGCTTGAATATATCGGCGCGGTTCCGCAAAAGAACGGGCAGACCGATTTTAAAAAGAGGCAGCATCCGTTTACCGTTTTGTCGGGGCAACTGATCATTAATTTCAGAAAGGTTAAAAACCCCAGGGCCGTGTTAAAGGCCAATTTCGGCACAAACATTGGCGAGATTGTTATGCAGACGATTGAAGGCATCATAGCAAGAGAGGACGGGGCGACGCTTGAGCAGATTAATGACGAACTTATCATTAAGGGGCTTGAATGGGGATTTTTAGACTTGCTCAAAAAAGAATACACCGATCTTACGCCGTTTCTGCTGGATAAATTTGACTATGATCAACAAACCGGAAAATACAGCATAAAGAAAGACGCGAGATTTCAGACCCGTCTGGATGTGCGGTTGCGCATAAAATACTATTTAATCAGTTATCTGCGGCGCATGGAACGCGAGAACCATTTTCCCGCGTTTAACGAAATCGTGTTTGCGATACTGCCGCTGCTCAAAAACGGCATAACGCCGGAACATCAGACTGTTTTAGGCGTACTAGAAGATATTGGCGAAAGAACCGGTCTTGATTCCTGGCGGCTCAAGAAAAAAGATTTGATGTTGTTTGATTAAAGGAGATACGCGATGGAGAGATAAACGTAACGCCGGAAGGCTAACTGCTTCCAAGGGGTAAACGCTTTCGGCGCCGGAAGGCTGACTGCTTCCGGGCTGAAGGGCAAGATGGCGGGCAGGCTGCCGGAGAACGGCGGCCATACCCGGTTGTGTGGTAATCCGGCACGGGCGGTACCGTGGTGCGGGTTTATGATGAGCGAGGGGGCGGTAATGTGCCGCAGGAACAAAGTTGCCGCGGCTTCCCCCTCCTGTAGTATATTTTTTATGCGCGAAGAAAGGTGCAAAGAGAGAAGGAGACTAAGATGTCATTTGCAAAAGCGGCGGTTGGCAGGCCGACGACGATTTTGATTGTGTTTGCGTTGCTTATCGGGTTGGGGGTGTTTGCGCTGGTCAATCTGCCGATTGATTTGACGCCGGAGATTAATCCGCCTTACCTCGTGGTCATCACGACGTATACGGGGGCGGGGCCTGAGGAGGTGGAGCGGAGTGTAACGCGGCCTATGGAGGCGACGTTGTCGGGGGTGTCGGGGCTGGAGAAGCTCACGTCCTCATCGGCCAAGGGTTCGAGTCAGGTGATTATGCAGTTTACCTACGGCACGGACCTCGTGGACGCGAGTAACCTCGTGCGGGACGCGCTTGACCGGGTGCGGAACTATCTGCCTTCGGGGTCGGATACGCCGATGATCTTCCGGTTCAGTCCCTCGATGATTCCTATTATGGGGCTCATGGTAACGGGGAACCGGTCGCCTGAGGAGTTGCGCGAGATGGCGGAGGACACGATTGTGCCCCGGATCGAGCAAACGCCGGGGGTCGCGACGGCTTCGGTGTCGGGCGGGCGGGAGAAGATTATCCGGGTGGCGATTCCGCAGACGCGGCTGGAGGCGTACGGGCTTACGGTAACGCAGTTGCAGCAGATGCTGGCGGCGCAGAATATGCAGGTCGCGGCGGGGACTATCACGGAGGGGGGGCTGGCCTACCTGCTCACGACGATGGGCGAGTATACGAGCCTCGATGACATCCGCAACACGGTGATTTCTTACAAGGGGGGCGGGATGTCGGCGACCGGCGCGGCGCAGCAGGCGAAGCCGATATTTCTCCGGGACATCGCCGATGTGATCGAGGGTTACCGAGACGAGAGCAGTACGGTCTATGTCAACGGGGAGACGGCGGTGCAGTTGACGGTCCAGAAGCAGAGCGGCAAGAACTCGGTGCAGACGGCGCGCGATCTCCGGGCCCGCATGGAGCGTATGGCGAAGGAACTGCCGGCGGACATCAAGATTACCGAGTTGTTTAACACGACCGACCAGATTGAGGACTCGATTAACGAGGTGGTGAAGACGGGGCTGTCAGGCGCGCTGCTTGCCGTGCTGATACTGTTCCTCTTCCTCCGCTCGGTTAAGCCGACGCTGATCATCGGTATCAGTATTCCGGTGTCTATCATCATCACGATTCTGCTGATGTACTTTGCCGGGCTGACGCTCAATCTTATGACGCTGGCGGGGATGGTGCTGGGTATCGGGATGCTGGTTGACAACTCGATTGTCATTCTGGAAAACATCTACCATTACCGCGAGAAGGGGGCGAAGCTCCATACGGCGGCGGTGCTGGGTACTCAGGAGATGCTGGTGGCGATTGTCGCGTCCACAGTAACGACGCTCTGCGTCTTCGCGCCGCTGGTGATGTTTCAGGGGCTTTTGGAGATGGCGGGCGAGATGTTTGCCGGGTTTGCGTTTACGGTGGTCATATCGCTGGCGATTTCGCTGTTCACGGCGGCGGTGCTGGTGCCGGTGCTGTCGAGCCACTACTTCCCGCTGGTAACGCGGAAGCAGAAGGCGCTGCGGAACCCCTTCCTCAAGGGGCTGGATAACGTGTTCGCCGGCTTCTTTGCATGGTTGGACGAGCGTTACCGCCGGGCGGTTGACTGGGCGCTCCGGCACAAGAAGGCGGTCGTTATTCCGATGGTTGTGCTCTTTATCGCCTGTTTTCCGGCGATCTGGCTCATCGGCTGGCAGTTTATGCCGCCGGAGGAGGCGGACAGTGTGGTCATAAACGTTACCTTGCCGCTGGGGACGGCGCTTACGGAGACGGAGGCGACATTGCGGACGTTGCAGGGGATTGTCGAGCGCGAGGTGGCCGGTTACGAGCAGATTATTCTTTCCGCGGGCGGGGGCGGTATGATGGGCGGTTCCAACAGCAATCAGGGGTCGCTTCGTATCAGTCTCCCGCCCTATGACGAGCGGATTGACCGCGCCGATGATATAAAAGAGAAGATGCGCAAGCGCTACGGCGAGTTCCCCGGTGTGCAGTTCGGGTTCTCCGGGGGCGGTATGATGATGATGGGGAGCAGCGCGATTGACATTGTTATCCGCACGGACGACTTGGTGAAAGGGAAGGCGATTGCGGAAAGGGCGGCGGAGCTTATCAGGACGCGCGTCGATTCGGCGACAGAGCCGAGTGTGAGTCTTCAAGACGGGCTGCCTCAGATCGAGATCGAGCTTGACCGCGACCGTATCTACGACCAGGGACTGAACACGGTAACGATTGGCAACGAGATTAAGGCGTCGGTGGACGGTATCACGGCGACCCGTTACAAGGAGGGGGGCAACGATTATGATGTGGTGCTGATTCTGGCGGAGGCGGACCGCTCGGCGCTGCCCGATCTCGACAACATCTTCGTTACCAGTCAGGTAACGGGGCAGCGGGTGCCGCTTTCCCGGTTCGCTTCCTACAAGAAGGGGACGGGGCCGCTGACGATTAGCCGCGAGAACCAGAGCCGCGTGATCCATGTAACGGCGGGGGCGAAGCCCGGTGTGCGCAGCAATGTGCTGGAGGCGGAGGTGCGCGCCCTTTTGACGAGTGAGATTCCGCAGGAGGATGACGTGATCATCGAATACGCGGGCGACAACTCGGAGATGGTGAAGCTCATGGGGCGGTTCGCGCTGATTGTGGTGGTGGCGATATTCCTCGTCTTCGGCGTGATGGCGAGTCTCTTCGAGAGTTTCCGCGATCCGTTTATTGTAATATTCACGGTTCCGTTGTCGCTTATCGGTATCGTGGCGATCTACGCGCTCACGGGTGAGATGTTTAACATTCTCACGGCGGTGGGGCTGCTGGTGCTGGTGGGGGTCATCGTGAACAACGGTATCGTGCTGGTTGACTACACGAACCTGCTCCGCAAGCGGGGGCTGTCCCTCCATGACGCCTGTGTGGAGGCGGCGGGGAACCGGCTTCGCCCGATTCTGATGTCCACGTTCACGACGATTCTCGGTCTTGTGCCGATGGCTTTCGTGCCGGGCGAAGGTTCGCAGATGACGGGTCCTATCGGTAAAACGGTGCTGGGCGGTCTTTCCTTCGGCACGCTGATGACGCTCTTTCTGATGCCGGTGGTCTACGCCATCCTGAACAAGAAGAGCGACGAGCGGGACCGCCGGGCCGAGGAACGCCGGCAGCGCATCGCGGCAGGCCAGTCCGCACGGGTAAAGAAGGACCCACGCGCCGCGGATGTGGCAGAGCGCGGCGGCCCCGCAGGGGCTTCCCTTGGGGGCGGCGCGAGGTGAGATGGCGGCGGGTTCCCCATTCTGGGGGAAGACGGCCCGCCTGCCATGAAAGCGAGGCGGACCCGGCACAAGAGAGGCACACTAAACAGAACCTGCCCAACGAGGGCGTGCTATGTTAGTGTTCTCTCTTGCCTCCGGTGTACGACAAGTTATCGATACTGACAATACATTGGTGCTGGCATAGCACGAAGGAGTAGTTTTGACGAGGATAGAAATATTTACCAACCGGTCGGTTGAGGAAAACCTGCTGGATGCCTTTAAGGAACACGGGGTAGCGAAGGCGTATTCCAAGATTCCCGTGGTTCACGGCGCGGGCAGTTCGGGGCCGCGTATGGGCGACTCGGTGTGGCCGGAAGAGAACGTGGCGTTTATCATCTGGTGCGACGACGTTGAAGCCGAGGGCGTAAAGCGGGCGGTGGACGATGTAAAGGCGCAGTTCCCCGGCGAGGGGATAAAGTTCTTCGCGCTGGGCTCAGAGGGCGGCGATTTACGTTATGCGGAACGTCCCGCCCAATCCGTCTTGGAGGGCCCGGAAGAGATGTCCGCCCTCCCCGCGCCGAGGAAGGCGTTGCCGCCCGAGTCGTTTGGTGGAGAGGACGTGTAGCCGTCTGTGGTGAGATGGGCGGACCTCCGTGAGGAGGGCTGCCTGTCTTGCTGGCGCGGGGAAACGTATGAACCGGCCAATTTTTTTTGTAGCAGCCTTTCTATTAAGCTCTATGCTGTACGGGCAGGAAAACGTGCAGGAAGACAGGATGCCGGACAGTTTTTTCCGTGCTGTGGGTATAAATGTGTTAAGCAATACTCTGTTGCATCTGGCAGACCGGTATATCTCCCAAGACGGCTGGGCGCAGGTAACACCCGCTTCAATACGGGAAAATCTCACCGTTCCCTGGCAATGGGACGGGGACCAGTATTTTATCAACCAGTTTGGCCACCCCTATCAAGGATCCATCTACCATGCGGCAGCGCGTTCAAACGGGTTTCTTTTTTACGAGGCTATGCTGTTTGACACATTCGGAAGCGTATACTGGGAATTATTTTGCGAGACTAACACGCCGTCCATAAATGACCTGATTTCTACCACTCTGGGCGGAGCGGCTCTCGGTGAAATGTTTCACCGCCTTTATCTTGAAATAGCCAACCCCCTTGGCCTATTGGTCAGCCCGGCAGACGCGCTTAACAACATGATCACTCGCCGCCGCCCGCAACGCACAAACAATATATACAGCCTCCGCCTTGCTTTCGGCATTGGCTATACCTATGCGGGACAGGCAATCGAACAGGACAACACCGAAGAATTGCTCAATCTGAATATCCGGCACATAGTTTCTACGGACATTGCCTGTACCGTCATCTACGGCAATCCCTTTGTACAACAAAGCAAACGGCCTTATGAACATTTTGAAATAATGCTCTATGCTCATCTTGGCTATCCCTTTTGGTACAATCTTAAATTATTATCAGACGCGTACCTTTTTTCATTTTCCGTATTTGATAGGGAAAACAAACAGGCAAGTACCGGATTAAGCCTGCATTACGATCTTTTTGCCGACAGGCAGATCGATTTTTTCAGCCAGGCCCTTGATTGGACTTACAAATATAAAAAACACTTTAGGGGAGGTACGGAAATGGAATTCAAAGGTCATATCGGCTGGACTGTTTTTAACGCCGATACCTTTTATGTTCACAACGAATATTCCGGCCTACGCAAGGCGGACAATAATTACGGAACCGGCGCAAACATGAAACTCATCTTTTCGGCGCAAAATCAGCATAGGAAAGGAAATGGTGGAGGGGAGGGGGGTATCTTTGAAATCAAAGTCTATGTATATGAAGTGTTTAACGTATTCAAAAATGAGAACAGTGACTCAGGCAGAGATTTTTTCATGTTTATCAATGCGGACTATTCTTTTCCTATTGGAAAACAGGTATCAATAGGAGTATCCGCTTCATTGTTATGGCATCATGCGTATTATGACCGTATTCCCGATACACAAAAATTGACCAATGATGCCAAATTATATATCGCATGGAAAAGATAAGGCTTATTTTGAATAAAATCCAAACCAAAAGGAGAACGGTATGATTAAGATAGAGACTGCCACTGAAAAACTCGAGAGTAAAGGGGGCTGGTCCTCGCCGGAAAAATAGCACAAAAGATCGGCCTTACCGCCTGAGTCGTTTGGAGGAGAGGGCGTTGTAGGGTGTGAGACGGACGGGTCTCCCTAAGGAGGGCCGCCTGTCTTGCTGGCGCGGTCGTAAACAGCCGGAACGTTATGTAAAATGGGGTATTGCATAATTTTGTAAAATATGTTACAAAGTTATTATCAATAGCTTAAGGGGTTTTGTATCTGAAAAGAAGTAAAAATCCGATTGAATGGTATACTATTTTATAAATATGGGGTTATTTGGACAATGGTACTCATAACAATTTTTAAGTTATTGACATTGGTTATAAATTATGTTCATTGGTGGAGGAAATATGCCTGAATTACATGTTAGTAAAAAGAATATCTCAAAATTGTTCAGTGAAATGCAGAATAGGAAGTTTATTATTCCCGAATTCCAGCGACCGTATAAATGGGATATAGAGCTTTGTGAGACTCTGTGGAATGATATAGAAGATTTTGCCGCGAATGATGCGGACTCAGGATCGGACTATTTTCTTGGAACGATTGTCTCATATCTGAATGAAAACAAACACTTGGAAATTATAGACGGACAACAAAGAATAACCTCCTTCTTGTTGCTTCTACGCGCGTTTTATAGAAAGCTTGAAGATATGGATCAAAATTCTCCAGATGTTATTGGATTAAAAAATCAAATAGCGCCATGTATTTGGGATGTTGACAAAATATCTCAAATTGTATCTGATAAAACAAAGATTCGGATACAATCATTGGTAGTAACAGAAGATGATAACAAAACATTTCATAAAATATTGGAAACAGGTGATTTCTTGAATGCCGCTGAAGATAATTATTCGAAAAATTTTGGGTTTTTCAAAAGAAAATGTGATGAATATGCAAAAAACAATCCACTGGAATGGAAACACCTATGTATAATAATTTTGCAGCAATGTATTATACTTCCAATAGAATGCGACAGTTCAGAAACAGCCCTAAGAATATTTTCTACCTTAAATGATAGAGGTTTACCCTTAGCAGATTCGGATGTATTCAAAGCGGAAATATACAAAAGCATAGGAGATGTGGAAAAGAGAAAAGTATTTACGGAAGACTGGAATGATCTTACGCAGTTGTGTCGACAGGCAAATATTACGATTGATGATGTTTTTAGGTATTATATGCATATCATACGCGCTCGTCATAACGACAGTTCCAAAGAAGTTGGATTAAGAAAGTTTTACGCGGCCTCAAAATATATTTACCTGAAAGCACCGGAATTGATGAATGAATTGTTGATTTTAGCCAATTTTTGGTTAAACGTTAATGCCAGAAAGGAGCCATCTTTTGATGATGGTTATGCTATTTCGCCAGATGCAAGAAAATATTTTCATTGTCTCGCATGGTATCCAAATGAATATTGGAAATATCCAGTCAGCGTGTTCTTTCTGAAAAATAGGACGATTGACACATTCGATGAGAATTTGTGCGTATTGTTAAAGAAACTCATATCGGTGCTTTTCTTTAAATTTATTTTTTCACCATCTATTAACGCCATTCGTGATGATATATATAACGCTTATATTTCTATACAAAACATGAGGAAATGGGAGACAAGTATTTCAATAAATGGTGAAATATTCTTTAAAAGAATGACCGATGAATTTACATCGCCTAAAATATCCAGGGCATTGATCTTATTAAATGCTTATTTAAACCCCGGTCAAAACATATTAATTCCTGAAACATTTGACATTGAACATATATTTCCCAGAAAATGGCAAGATACCAATTATAATGGTTGGAATTATAATGATGCCCAAATTTATCTTGAACATTTTGGAAATAAAATTGTTCTCGAAAAGAAATTAAATATCCAAGCTGGTAATGGATATTTTGGTGTAAAAAAAGCACGGTATGCAAATTCTAAAATTGCCACAATACTTGAACTAAGTAAATTATCTCAAAATGACTGGTTGAAAAAGGACATTGAGGATCGAGATAAGAAATTTATTTCAGAAATATTGTCTTTTATAAAACAAAATATTATCTAAAATAATACCCAACTTCGTATAATAGGACTGTTTACGCTTCAGGATGGAAGGCACGGAAGAGATGGCCGCCTGTCTTGCTGGTGTGGGGAAATTAACCACAAAGGCGCAGAAGGCGAATAAGGATGGTGTTTGCTATGGTGCTTATTGGTCGACTTTAAAGGCGATATTGAAGGTCGGCAAACAGACGGATTGGCGGCAGTACGCGCGTCTGTCAGTAGAAACCTTCTGCGCCTTATTCGCCTTCGTGGTTAGTTTAATTGGTTGTGTAAACGGGAGTCGTTATCAGTAGTGAGTAAAAGATAGGGGCTGTCCTTAGCGGGGGTGAAGGATGGCCGCGTTGCACGCCCAAACGTCGCAAACAGCCGGAACGTTAAACGAAATAAAAACCTGAAATATCCGGGGAAGCGCCGCCATCCTTTGTCGGCGCTAATACAAGGATTTTTTTGAGTTTTTATAAACTAATTCGTTTAATATATTAAATTTTTTGGCTAAGGAGGCTAAAAATGAGAAAAATAGCTATTGTAGTGTTGTTTTTTTTCGTACTGTCTACATTGGGTAGTTGCGTTTCAGCGCCGAAGTATAGCGATTATATTGGTCTTCCCAAAGAAGAGGCGCTTCAAGAGCTTCAAGGCAAAAAAGTGTCAAATGGTGTGAAACTTGCCTTGAACTGGGTTTTATGGGGTTGGGTTGGACTATGGATACCATCTCTTGTAGATACAATAAAGGTTATTTCCTACATTGATGATTTTCAATCAGTGGAACGCAGGATTAGCGCTGCCGAAACTACTCCTGGCGTAAATGAGGTAACAGCGCAAACTACTGCGGTAACACCTACTGCGGTAACACAAAGTCGGACATCCGGCATAACAACCGGTATTGAAGGCGCCATTAACAAGGCATCTGAGAACTTGATAAATAACTTGCCGGATCGCTCAAAGATTGCGGTACTCAGCGTATCATCAAGAGATCGAAACAGCGCGACCTTTGTTATGGACGAGCTTGAATTTCAACTGGTTGATTCTGGTTTTTTCACCGTAGTTGATCGAAAAACGCTTGATCAGGTTAGGAGTGAACAAGAGTTTCAGTTATCGGGCGAGGTTGATGATGACTCGGCTGTGTCTATTGGTAAGATGTTAGGCGCAGATATTGTGGTAACCGGCAGCATTAGCGGAAGCGGTTCTATGCAAAGGCTCACATTGAAAGCATTGAATGTCCAAACGGCTCAAATTGTAACAATGGCACGTGAACAATTTTAGATAAGGGCATGGGGTGCCAGGCACCTTTTTACGGTGCCTGGTGGGAGGCGATGCGGGGTCAGACACCATACCACACGCACACGCTACAGTGCCAGACACCATAACCACGCTTACGCGATGAGTACCAGACATCATCAAAAATCCTCGAAGCTGAAACCATTACACCGGCAGAGTTTTCACTTCCACATTCAGGGCTGCGGCGGCTTGCTCGGCAAGGGCGGGGCCGGCTAAGACTACTGACACGGCGGCAGGCGCGGCGGCAGCCAGACGGACGGCGGCGGCGTTTATCGCGGGCGCGGTCGTGGCTATGAGGTCGCGGAGACGCCGAGCGCGGCGCTGCTCGTCAATGCCATAGAGAAAGCGCAAAAAGTCCGAGATGCCCTTTTCCGCGCTGGTGTGGGGACGAGTCTCGCGGCCATAGGTTGCGATGATCGCCTTTTCCAAAAAGTCTTCGTCACTTTCGGTCTGGGCCATTTCCCGTAGTATTGCAGGAAACACTTCCAGAGAACGAAGTGGATTCGGGTCGCGGTAGGTCGATAGGGAAAAGAGCTTTTCAAGTGGGTCAGCGGAGGCGCTTGCGCCATAGGCGCCGCCTTTCATGCGAATCTGCTCCCAGAGCGCGCCAGTGGAAAGTTCGTGGGCAAGAAGCAGTTCCGCAGTCTGTTCTGGCGTGGCGTAGGGCGCGGCAGGCAGGCTCTGGGCCGCAAAGCCCACCTGGAGCGAGGGAGAAACGTAGACTTCAGGCTTCGCAGGGGCGCTTGGCGTGAACGCTGAGGCGGTCAGCGGGTTGCGGGGACGGGGCGGACCAAATGCGCCAAAGTATTCGCCAATTCCCCGGATGGCGACAGGAAAGGTCTCGCCTGAGCAGGTAAGGTTGATAAGCAGACCGGCGCGGGAAAGAATGTGGTCCCTGATACGCGCAAAGGTGCGGCTCAGTTCCGCATCATCCAGTTCCGCAGCTTGGTGAATAAACTCGATCTGGCTGAGTCCTGACCACAGTTCGTTAAGGGCGCGTGAGCGGGAAAACGTCCGGCTTGCACGGTTTGCCGCATAACTATGGCCTTGGGGCGCAAGGCTTGAGTCGGCGTCATTCTTGATTTCAAGAATAATATCGTGGATGCGATTGAGATCGGAAAAGTCAGCCTCACGGACAATCCGCGAAAGCAGGCTCAGACTCGGCATCAGCTTCTCGTCCAGGGTTTTGAGCCTGATGGAAAACCAGTCTCTGCCCACTATATCCAGAATACCAGAGGGCAGGGCAACGGTATGCGCGGCTCCCAAGGCTGGCGAACTGGTCTGCAATGAGCCGTACAAAGCGCCGACTGTGCGGGCGAGGAGACTTGACACCTCCCCATAATCCAGATCAGGCAGACCCAAACCAAGAGATACATCCGCAAAAAGTTTGAGATACGGATAGTCCTCTGGCGCGAGGATGTCTATGGGGAAGGCAAGGTCAATGTAGGTAACGCCATTGGTGAAAAGCTCATGGCTGAGGAGCGGAACGCCGGCTGCGCTGTGGAGGGCGCGGGGAATCAGTTCAATGTTAGGGGAAAGGTCTTTACGCGAGAGGTGCGGAATGCTCGCAAGGGCGGCGGGCGTTTCGCCTTCCCCCTGAATACGCGCAAGTTCCTGCGCCTTTTGCTCGATATCCTGCTTTTCAGTTTCGCTCAGACGCGACAGGGTTTGTTCCAGACGTTTTGCAAGCGTCACGTTTTTCTTTTCAAGAAAATCAGCTTCTGGTTCCACCACTACAAGGGCGCGGTGAGGGTTATTTAATAGCAGCCTTTCAATAAGAGATTCAAAATATCGGCTGTCAGCGGCGATACGTTTCTTCAGTTCTGTGAAGGGCGCCACGAAACAGAGGCTATCCCAGGGCTTCCCACCATGTAACCAAGCGCGAAGCGAACGCCGTAGCCACACGAGCGACCAGGGACCGCCTGAACGCCGTATTTCACGGTTGGAAAACTCAAGCGACATGAGCGCCGCCTCAATCTCTTCTTTTGGAATGCCCTCATTAAACAGACGGCGCAGTTCGCCCAGAATCAACGCCTCAACATCCTTACTGTCTGTACTGGTTTGCACGCCACGCAGTCCTATGCTCAAAACCAGTTCCCGCAGTTCGCCATTCAGTCCAGTTACTGGCGAGAGGTCTTCGCCCAGATCAGACTCAACCAGAGCGCGGGTGAGCGGCGAACCATCGTGTCCTAATAACACATCGACCAGGGCAGCGATGGCAATCTTCTCGTCATTTTTCATAGCTTCACCGCAGAGCCACGAGAGTAACACAGTCGATTTCTGTTCAGCGCCGGCTGGACAAGGCACTTTGATGGTACGGGGCGATTCCCAGGGTTTCGCGAGTACCACTGGCGCAGCCGCTGTTCCTGGCGCTAGATTGGCAAGGATTCTTTCATTAAGGAAGGAGAGCTGTTTTTCTGTTGGGATATTGCCGGCCAGAAACACTCGGCAATTCGCAGGCGCGTAACGCTCCTGATGAAAGGCTTTTAAGTCCGCCCATGTCAGGTCGGGAATATACTCAGGGTCTCCGCCAAAATCAAAGGCGTAAGGCGTGTTTGGCAGAATCGCCTTAATTGACCACAGATCCGCGTACGCATCCAGCGATGAATACGCGCCTTTCATCTCGTTATACACCACACCGGTTATTGAAAGGCTACTAGTCTTTCCAGGGTCTCCCTGTGGCGTAACAAATTCTATGCGGTGGCCTTCCTGCATGAACGTCCATTCCGAGAGCAAAGGGTGAAACACGGCATCGGCATACACAGACATCAGGTTAAAGTAGTCGGTTTCGCTCACCGAGCTTGCGGGATAGACGGTTTTATCAGGGAAGGTCCAGGCGTTAAGGTAGGTCTGGAGGCTTCCCTGAGCCAGCACGAGAAAGGCGTCTTTCAGGGGGTAGTGTTCCGAGCCGCAGAGTACCGAGTGTTCAAGTATATGGGCAACGCCGCTTGAATCTTCCAGCGCTGTGGCAAAGGAGAAGGCGAAGAGGTTTTCCCGGTCGTCGTTCAGCACATGAAACACTTCAAGACCGCTGCGCTCGTGCCGCGCCCAGACGCCCTTTGCCTTGAATTCTGGCAGATCAATAGTTTCAAGAATAATAAAACCGCTTATACACTCGCCGGTTTGTCTGACCTTTGTTGTTGTATTCATAATAAAATATCCTCATCATCGCTTAGAATAATTTCACCAGCTTCACGTTGTGTGGTGAACCAGTCAAGAAAATCACGGGCAGCCGCGTCAGCCTCTTTTTTGAGTACCGGCCCCATGATATCCGCCTCTTCCCGAATCTGTACGCGGCGCTGGGCCGAGACATTCGATAAGATTTTTTCAGTAAACTCTTTGGAGCGGTTTTTAAGCAGCAGAACGATCTCCTTATCCGGCATGGTAGTCAGTTTTTCTTGTATGGGCCTGTCCCGTGCCTTGATCACCTCTTCCAGCGTGTGAAGCCGCTCCTTCAAATCCTGCCCCAACTCTGGCTCCTCGCTCTCAAGCGTACTCAGAATGCGATCCCCAAAGGACACATCTGAGGCTCTCAGGATGTCGGTTAACGCGCTCATACCGTCGATGCGGATCGTGTCGTTCTGCTCCAGACGCTCGGCCTTTCCTTTCAGCGAGACCGCGACACGATCAAGCACGTCGAGTGAAGTCTTTCCCATGTGAGCAATGCGTTTGATAATCTCAAACTTCCGCGCTGGTGGACTATCGGCCAGCACTTTTGCGGTCAGGGCTGATGGAAGCCGTGAAAGTACCAGCGCTTCCACTGCCGGACTCTCGTCCTTAAACAGCATGATGAGCTGTTCCGGCGAATACCCTTCAAGGAAACTGAAGACTTTTCCTGTTGTTTCCGGGACTGCCCGGCTCAGAATCGTGTCCCCCTTATCCTTACCAAACGCAGTCCGTAGGATTTCTCGCGCTGTATCCACTCCACCTAGGCTTGACGCCCCATAGCCAAAACTTTTTGAGAGCAAAGAACGAAACTCGATCACCACCGATGCCGCGTCTTCAGCAGTAACGCCGTGGATCGTGGCGATTTCCTTCACGACAAGCTCCACATGACGCGGCTCAAGGTGCGCCAGTATCTTTGACGCCTCCTCTGGGCCAATCAGGATGAGAAGCTTGGCAACTCGCCGGTACTTGGACTCAGGCTCCTTGTCTGGCTGTTCTACTGGCTCCGGGGGCTGAGACGGCGGCTCTGGCGTTTTACGGAACTTGCCGCTAAACAGATTGGTAAGACTCTGTTTCTTTTCATATTCCGACGCAGCCTCTGCCGGCGGAGTTTTTTTCTGGTTGAGTGTTTGCTGATAAGCCGCGAGTCCCCGAAAGGCCTCAGGATTCGGACGAGTGTCCGCAGAAACTTTTTCCATGCCCTATACTATCA
>JAIRMP010000211.1 GCA_031258615.1 Spirochaetaceae bacterium
CCGTTTTGTCCGCGCCGCCGAGTATGCCGTAAAGCATATCGCAGCCGGAAAAAGTGAGGACGGACAGCAGTAGCGAAACAACGAAAGCCCTGTAAAAAGCGTTATTCATAAGCTTGTCCTCCAGGCGTAAAATTTAAGCGCCGGTACGGACTGGGCGTAAGCATTTTTTTTTCTTGGGGGGGGGGGGGGGGCTTGCGAACCGTACTTGCGGGCAGAGGAGCTCCAGAACCGCCGGTGTGGGGTGGGTTGTTCTGATCGGGTGGGGGGGGGGGGGCGGCGCCCCCCTACCGAACCGCACTTGCGGGCAGAGGAGCTCCAGAACCGCCTGTTTGGGATATGATAAAATATTTTTAACGGACGCATGATCTCCTCCTGTCTGCCGCGGACGCACCAATCAACGATTGGCGTGTAAAGATTCGGCGCGGCTTGAAGCCGCATCCGTGCGGTCTTAAGCCGCATCCGTGCGGTCTTAAGCCGCGTCCGGGCAAAGCCCGCCGTATACCAAAGTTCCTGCCTTTAAACAAAAACGGACGTTTACACGCCGCTTTCCAATCACAGTTACGCCATAGTGTGGGAATCTCACCCCGCTTCCTTTGATGTACAAAAATAGTATAGCGCCCAGGGTGGTTATTGTCAATGTTTCGGCAGGCCAGCCTGCACCAAAGCAGGCCAGCCTGCACCAAAGCAGGCCAGCCTGCACCGAACATACGCCAGTGGCTGAGTCATTGTCCTTGTTATCCGCTGAGCGTGAAAGAGAACGGGTTACGCGCTTCGGCCTGGAGTTTGAGGTAAGCAAGCCGCTAGGCTTGCGCCGCAAACTCCTATGGCAAGCGCCCCGCGCTTGCCACGATTGCTTCGGCGCTGCGCTCCTCGCAATGACGGGCGGTTCGCTGCGGGCCTGGCGATGACCGCCGCCGCTTGCCATGTTGCCGCTGATTGTGCCGCCTGTCATGGTGAACTGGCTGCCGTCTATATACGCGCCGCCGAAGACCTTTTTGCCGAAAACGCTGGTTTTCCTGTTCTGCCTCCGTGAAGGCCGCCTGCGGTCCAACGCAATTAACCATTAATAGCCGGGAATGATGAGCCTCCCCGCCGCAAGCAGCGGGGTATCACCCGTAGAGCGGCGGGGAGGCTCGTTCCGTAAGGAAATTTATCATATGGGGGGTTTACTACCAATTTTTGTAAGTGTTGCTGATTCTAACCGCCGCAAGCGGCGGGGTATTAAACCCCAAAGGCGGAATAAAACAGCGCGAATAGTCCTTACGGCGGCCTGTATACTGGGAGCTGTTGTTTCTTTTTTCTTTGTTTTGGAAGGGCACAAGTATGTTATAGGTGAGGGTTGGGCGCCTATACATGTAAATGTAGAGATAGACAGGAAATATGCGCGGAATGTAACATTGTTTTTGCCCCAGCAAAGAGAGATGCATATACCTTTGCAGACGGCGGAATTTCAGGCGGACGGTGAAACCTCCGAAAAAATTATCATGCATAAACGCTTGACGACGCACGGTTTTTACCGGGGTGTTTCGATACGAATACCCGAGGCCGAAGCGTCACAGACGCTTGCCGCCATTGATAACATAAGTATTTTTATTGGAAATAAACTGTTTTATTTTTCATCTTCCGACATACAGGAATGGTTAAAGAGAGGCGGTGATAACGAAAATGGCCATGTCGTTTTGCCGGTACCCGGCCTGCGGTATACTCCTTCGCTTGTAATAAAAAACTGGACGAATTATTACGGCGATTTTAACCTGGCCCTTATGGGCATTTTTGACTTTTTATTCCATCCTGCCCGTTATGCGCTTACATATTTTTTTATCATCTGTATGCTTTACATTTACAAAAATTATGTAAGCTCTGTGTACCGGTCCCTGCGCGGTAAAAACTGGATACAGCCCGCCCTGTTTGTGGTTGTCATACTGACAGGTTTTGCGCTGCGGATAAACGGATTTTTGCGGACTTCCGGCTGGCTTGACGAGCTTTATTCCAGCGTAGTCTCGTCACCGCGCCTGCCGTTTTTACAAACTTTTTCCGATCCGGGAAACCCGCCGCTGTACTATATGCTGCTCCGTTTGGCATTTACGCTGTTTGGCTGGTCGGAACCTGTGGGCAAGATGGTTTCGGTGGTTTTGGGAACGCTTACCATAGTATCAGTTTATGTTATGACGCTGAGGTCAGGAAGCAAAAAGGCGGCGCTGCTTGCCGCTTTATTCATGGCGCTTAGTATGTATGCGGTCGGCTTTTCGCAGGAGATGCGGAGTAATATCATGCGGATGTTCCTTGTACCGCTTTGCGCCGCGGTTTTTCTTGATCTCCAAAAGCGGGCTTCGCCTGAAAATATGGTTTTATACTGTTTAAGCTGTATATGCTTGGCTAATACGCATTACTTCGGCGTGATTTTTATCATGGCCAATTTTATTTATTATTTTTGCTGTTTTTTTGCGTCAAAGAAACGAGACAGGAAGAACGCCGCGCTGTTTGTATGCGCCAATGTCATAGCCGCCTTATCGTTTTTGCCTTTTTTCATTATAACGGCACTGCGTGGGGCGCTTGCGGATACGGAGTTTAATTCTTCCATAAAGCCTCCCGGTATACCGGAATTTACACTGATGTTTGTTGTCATTGTTTTTTTTATTGCCGGAATACTTTTATGGAAAAGAAAAACACCGCAAACTCTGACCGGAGAGAAAGCGTCCCGGTTTATTATGTACCTGTTCTCGGTTTCGGCCCTGGTTTTCCTGATTTCGCAGGTTTTTTCGGTGTACAGGCCCATATTCAAGCCGGACTATTTTCTTTCAATAGTTTACCCGCCGGGTATCGCGTTGTCGGCGCTTTTTGTCCTGGCTGTGTCAAAAATAAAATATGTTCACGCAAAATACCTTGCCGGATTCTGCGCGTTTTTGTTCTGCGTTTCGTACTATCAGGGGGTACGCGGCGGCGCCGATAATGGCGCATTCAAGGAATGTACCGCTTACATAGCGCGGGACTCATCTGCCCACCCCGGCCTAAAATCCGCTACCTTTGATGGCAAGGCCCACGGTAATTATTCAGGGTATCCTGAGTACTATGGATACGGCGCGTTGCCGGTTTATTCAGCCGAAGGCGGTTTTGATGTTTTGTATTTGCCGCATATTCCATTTGGTATTCACGAATATATTAAATACAACGATATGGCGCGGTACGGTATTGATTACGCCAACCTGCTAAAAATCCATGTAAATGACGATACGGTTGTTTATAAAAAGTATTTGCGTTGAGCGCGGCCCCCGCGGCGCGCCTGACGTGCGGTCGAGGGAGCGGGGCTGCCGGCGCCGCCCGGCCTTGGCTTTTTCATCGGAAAAGCCTTTCGCGTAGCCGTTCTTGTACGCCTGCTCCCCGGCGCCGCCTGCGGTTTACTTACCGCAAACTGGACAACCGCTTTGCGGTTGTCCAGCGTTGTTGTGGGGGGGGGGGGGGGGGTCAGGCACCGCTGTGCAGGTAATCGCAGGCGGGGTTTATGCAGGCCTTCTGCGAGCCGTTCCGTTTGTCGTACTTTTCGACCAGAAACCAGCCGCATTTTGGACATGCCTGATCGGGAAGCGGCAAAAAATATGTCAGAAAATCGCAGGCCGGATAGTTTACGCAGCCATAGAATTTTTTGCCCCTGCCGCGCCGCGCCACGATGTCGCCGCCGCATTTTGGGCATTTGGCGAGCGGTATTGATTTTGTGTTACGACATTCGGGAAAGCCTGGGCAGGCAAGAAAGTAGCCGTAGCGCCCCAGCTTCTTCACCATGGGCCTCCCGCACTTCTCGCAGACCTGGTCGGTCTTTTCGTCCAGCGTGCCTTTTATGCTCTCCAGCCTACTGCCAACCTCGTCCACCCGCACCTTGAACGGCTTGTAAAAATCGCGGATCATGTCCGGCCAGTTTCGCGCGCTGCCTTCCACCTCGTCCAGACCGGTCTCCATGCCGGCAGTAAAGTCCGCGTTCACCACATCGCCGAAATGTTCCACCAGCATATCGCATATCAGCTTCCCCAGCACGGACGGGACAAGCTGTTTGTTGGTACGGCTGACGTAGCCGCGATCCAACAGCACGCTGATCGTCGGCGCGTACGTTGAAGGCCGCCCTATCCCCTTCTCCTCCAGCGTCTTGACGATGCCGGCGTCCGTAAAACGGGCCGGCCCCTGGGTAAAGTGCTGCTCCGGGTTAAAGCGTTCCAGTTTGGGTTTATCCCCCTTGTTTATGGGCGGAAAGACGCTGCCCTTTTCTTCCTTGGGGGCAAGAACTTTCAACACCTTCATATAGCCCTGTTCCGTCACATTCGTCCCGGAAACCCTGAATATAGCGTCCGGATTGGAGTTTTCGGGTGATATGTCCGCGCTCAGCGTGCGGGTCCGCGCCGCCTTCATCTGGCTTGCGACAAAACGTTCCCAGATTATCGAGTAAAGCCGGTGCTGGTCATTCGATAGGCTGCCCTTTACCTCATCGGGCGTATACTTGACATAGGTTGGACGTATCGCTTCGTGAGCGTCCTGCGCCTGCTTGCCGGAGGAGTAAAAGGCGGGCTTTTCCGGCAGACAGTCGGGATAGTTCCCGCCTATCCAGCCGCGTACCTCGTCCAGCGCGGTCTGCGATATGCGTACCGAATCGGTACGCATATAGGTTATGAGCCCGACCGGCGAGCCGCCTATAACGACGCCTTCGTAAAGCTGCTGGGCAACTTGCATCGTCTTCTTGCTGGTAAAACCGAGCCGGTTCGCCGCCGTCTGCTGCAACTGAGACGTGGTGAACGGCGGACGGGGACGCAGCGTCTTGTCCGTCTCCCGTATGTCTTTGACCGTGAAAACGGCGCCGTTTAGCGCGGTTATTATCGTTTGCGCGTCCGCTTCCGTGTGAAGCTCAGGTTTTTCGCCGTTCCAACTGACCAGCGCCGCGGCAAAGGTCGTCCTCCCCGTCTTAAAAACCACCTCCAGCGTCCAGTACTCTTCCGGGATGAAGGCTTCTATCTCTTTTTCACGCTCGCATATCAGGCGGAGCGCGACTGACTGAACACGTCCGGCGGAAAGTCCGTTCTTCACCTTTTTCCACAGCAGCGGTGAAAGGTTGTAACCGACAAGCCTATCCAGCACGCGCCGCGCCTTCTGCGCGTTTACCTTCGCGTTGTCTATCGTAGTGGGCGCGGCGACCGCCGCCTTTATCGCCTGGGGGGTAATCTCGTTAAAACTGATACGGGCTATGGTCAGGTTCTCATTTTTCGCTGACAAGGCCCTTTGCAGATGCCAGGCTATCGCCTCGCCCTCGCGGTCATTATCAGAGGCAAGCAGCACCTCTTCCGAATTCTTTGCGTCCGTTTGCAGCTCTTTAAGCAGCTTGGCCCGTCCGCGCACGGTTATGTATTCCGGCTCAAAGTTGTTGTCAACGTCTATCGCCATCCGTGACTTTGGCAGGTCGATAAGGTGCCCCATCGAGGCCTTTACCTTGTACGAGGGGCCTAAATATTTTTCGATAGTCTTCGCCTTTGCCGGCGATTCTACTATCACAAGAGTCTTCTTTTTGTTTGCCGTTTTTACAGCCATCTATATCTCCAGTCCTAACTCGGTAAGTATGTCTAAAGGGCCATGTACCACTTTTGCGCCGTCTTCGGCAAGCCTCCGGCAGCCCGCCCCAAACGCGCCGTCCGCCGGAACGCCCGCCACGCAGAGGCCGCGGTTCTGTTCAAGAGCGAAGTCCGCCGTTATCAGCGCCCCCGATTTTTCGCCCGCCTCCACAACGACGGTGCAGCGGCATAGCCCTGAAATTATCCTGTTTCGCGCGGGAAATGTCCATTTGGCAGGCCGCGTACCGGGCGGGTACTCGCTCAGCAGTACGCCGCCGGATGCCACGATCCGCCGCGCGAGGGAGCGGTTCGAGGCGGGGTACACACAGTCAACGGAAGAGCCGAAGACCGCGATTGTCGGGGCCGCCCCTTCGTCGGCGGCAGAACCGGCAGCCGCGTCCACAGCGCCGCGGTGCGCCATCGCGTCTATCCCCGCCGCCAAGCCGGAAACGACAAGCACCCCCGCCAGACTCAGGTCCCGCGCCGTCTCGTAGGTCCAGCGCAGGGACGCCGCGCAAGGCTTCCGCGTCCCTACCATCGCAAGCGCCGGCCTGCCGGGCGGCGGCAGCTCGCCCCGGTAGAACAGCACGGCTGGCGGATCGTAAATCTCGCGCAGAAGCGGCGGGTAGGCGTCTTCCGCTATGGAAACCCAGCGTATACCGCGCCGCTCCATAAACACCGCATCCTCTCTGGCGCTCAAGGCGATGTCGTCCATGCTCCAGCCTTCCGCCTCATCGTCAAAAAGCCGCCCGTTGACAAGCCTGCCGCGCCTGGCGGCGCAAATTCTTTTTATGTCCGCCGCCTTTAACACGGCGAGATCGCTTTCGCGTTCAAATTTTTCGCATAAAAACACGCGCCCGCCGGACCCAATCCCCGGAATTCGCGCGATTAAGAGGTCAAGCAGCCCCCGTTCAATGGTTCCCATCCCGCTTTCTCACATCAGGCCCAGTATGTAGCGCCGGTTTTCCTCCGCCTCGGCGCGCTGCCCCTTGTCCTTTACCAGCGGAATCCCCTGATCGTACCAGTCAACCGCCTCGTGGTAGCGCCCCAGCATGAAGAATGCCCTCGCCATCATGAACATCGCGTCCGTATCGCCGGAACGGTCCTCCATGTACGCGGTGAGCTGCGCTATCCCTTCCTCCGGCCTTTCCACCTCGTAGATGTACAGCACGGCAAGCGCGAAGCGCGCCTGGTTGTACCTCGGCTCCAGCTCTATAGAGCGGAGGTAAGCCTTCTCCGCCAGATCGAAGTAACGCCGCGCCTTCTCGCCCGCCGCGCCCTCACCCTGATAGTCGTAGGCGGACTTCGCCGCGTAAGCCGCGTTCAGCCCGAGCAGGTAGTGCAGCGTCTCGTCGCCGGGACTTATCTCTATCGCCCGTCCCAGCGCCTCTATCGCCTCGAAGTGCATCCCGCGGTCCTGAAAGCGGGACGCCAGAATCTTCCAGTAAACGCCGGTCTGCGCCGCGTCCTTTACGTGCTGTTCCTGCAGCTTCTCGTAGGCGGCTATCGCCCGCTTCAGGTCCTCTATCGTGCGCGGCACGCCCTTGCGCGGCCCGTACTCCGCTACCTCCCGCGCCAACTCCAGCCTTTCCCTGTTCTTGTCGTAGTAAAAAACAAATACAATAACGCCTATGATCACGGCAAAACCCGCAAACGCGAAAAAACCTTTCCTAAAAGCGCCCTTCTTCATACGTTACCTCCCCGCAAGCCCAATGCGGGACGGGTCTTCCCGCCGCCACAACACCTTCCCCACCCTGTCTATACGCGAAATCAGATCGGGATTCGACAGTTCGTTGTAAACCGACACGTCGACCGAATACGGCATATCCGAATCGTAAAAATCGCCTGAGATGCGGAGCAGATCGTTAAATGTGAACGAACCGTCCGTTTCGAGCGTAATGTCAATATCGGAACCTTCGCGGTAGTTTCCTTTGGCCCTGCTGCCGTAAAGGATAACCTGTCTGATGCCGGCGTACCTTCGAAAAATCGAATCGAGCGTGGAAAGTGTCCTGGCGGGCAAACCGTGTCCCATCTACTGTAGTCCGTCCATCTTTTCGCCAAAAGAAGCAAGGTTATCGTAATAATTGTTTACGATGTCTTCCACAAGTTTTTCCACCGTACATCCACATCCATAGCCCACACTACCACAGCTTCCCCTCACCAGCAAGCCACCGCCGCTAAGCGGCAGGGGAACGGATCGTACAGACGGAATCGAGCCTTCCCGCGGCAAGCGCGCAAACAAGTTTGCGCGCAAATAAAATTTGCGGCGGGGTATCACTCGTAGAGCGGCGCATTAAATCCCAAGACGGAATGAACCGCCCCGCCGCAGAGGCGCAAACAAGTTTGCGGCGGGGTATCTTGTAAGCGTTGCATTATTTACGCGGTTCGTTCCGATAGGAAATTGGATCAAGCGCTTTGCGCTTGATCCCTCAACGCGTAGCGTTGAGTCGTCTACTACCAATTTTTTGTTGATGTTATCAGTTCGGACCGCCGCAGAGCGGCGGGGGAGCAAGACCCTACAGGCGGAATAAAAGTTCAAACTTATACCTTTCCGGATGATTTAAACTGGCTCTTTCTCCGGTCAATAATTCGCTTTTTAATCTCTGGGGGTATAATTCCCCGCCGCTTGCGGCGGGGTATTTTTTATTAAAAATGAATGTATACGGTTTAGCGATAGCATTGCACCTATCGTTTCGGCAGTCTGCTCCTCGTCTGTCATAGCGTTCAGCTTTGCCGCAGCCTTACCGCTTTCATAACCGTTCATTCCTCATTCGTATCTGCCTACTCGTAATACCGCCGCTCACTATTAACTCGCCCGTGAAGCCCGCTCGCAAGGCAGCTCGCAAGCCGCCTTACCCCCCCCCCCCCCTCCCCCGCCGGTATGGTCTCAACGCTTCCGTCGCTGTAGAGCCAGCCGAGCACTAGGCCCGCCGTGCTGAACTCCATGTTCCTGCCGTAGAAGGTGGTGTCCGGCGGGGAAAGGATGGTGATCCCGGTTTTTTCAGGCGAGGGAATCTCGTAGCCCATATATACGGTTACAGTCCGGGGATCGGGGTCGACATCTGCCTTGTCTATGCTCACCTTGACTGTCCCCGCCTTTCCCACGGCGATCATCAGGTTGGCGCTCTGCCCCGTGCCGAGAATTTCCATGGCACTGGCCAGCCCCGTCCCCGGCGCGATGCTTAGGAACTGTGCAGAAATAACATGACCGTTTGGTCAT
>JAIRMP010000239.1 GCA_031258615.1 Spirochaetaceae bacterium
GTGGGAAGCGGTCCGATAGAAAGTGGAAACAAGGTCGTGGTACAAAGGCGGTGCAAACAGGCCGGTATGAGATGGGATGAAACTAACGCCCAATATATGCTGAGCCTCAGAGCTAAACATGCCGGTAATCTTTGGTTTGAATGTGTAGAACCTTTGCTTCCCACCGCATAATTACACGGAAAAATTTGGTACACCCTTCCGCGTTAGCTTTTTACGCGGCACTTGAGTTTTCCGGCGTTCCGTTGCAGACTATCCGTATGCCGACTATTCAATTAAGCGTAACTGATGACCTAATCGACATCTGCTACGATAAGGTGTTCAATGTCGTTTTTACGAAAGAAAGCCCCGAATCTCAGGGCGCGCTCCGGGATTGTCTCCGCGATCACTGGCTGCACAATGAACCGCCCCGCCGCAGAGGCGCAAACAAGTTTGCGGCGGGGTATCTTGTAAGCGTTGCATTATTTACGCGGTTCGTTCCGATAGCAAATTGGATCAAGCGCTTTGCGCTTGATCCCTCAACGCGTAGCGTTGAGTCGTCTACTACCAGTTTTTTGTTGATGTTACAAATTCGTACCGCCGCAGAGGCGCAAACAAGTTTGCGGCGGGGGAGCAAGACCCTACAGACGGAATAAAGGGTGGAGTTTGCGAAGACAAACGCGAAGCGTTTGTCCGCAAACTCCTATGGCAGCGCTCCGCGCTTGCCATACAATTACCGCCAACGAGCCGGCGGCGGAAGACTATCGCGATAAAAATATCCGTTTCGATATAACCTGCAAGGCTGTAGGCGGTGAGTACCTTGATGTAGAAATATTCACGGCCCTCACAAATTCGAAGCCGTGCGTCTTGAATTTTTTGCCGCAAGGCTTTTTACAAGTCAGGATATACGCGGACCGGGAGATAGCTACAAGGATCTAAAGGAAGCGTATCAGATAGCAATATTTGAGAATGGCCGCCTGTTTGATGATACTGATTTTTTTCATAATTTTGTGTACTATGATCACGAGCGGAATATGCCGCTTGGAGGCCAAGGTTACCCGCCGGAAGAGTTAAAAGGATGGGCGGCGGCGCAATTGATGGCATTAAAATCTTGAATCGTGTGTAAACTTGAAAAAACTGTTTTAGCCTCTCTGGAGGCCGCCGTTGTGAAAGCTGACGACACGCTGCTTGCTGCCGTTTCAGGGGGAGCGGACTCAACGGCGTTGCTTGCGGCGCTTGCCGCTCTACGCGGCGGCGCGCGTGATTTTCGCCTCTCCGCCCTCCATGTTGACCACGCGCTGCGCGGGGAGGAAAGCCGCGCCGACGCGGCATCCGTAGCCGCCCTCTGCGATAACCTTGACGTGCCATGCCGCGTTGTTACAGCGCCGGACGGCTTCATACAAGGAGAGGAGAGGCGCGGCGGGCGCGGCATTGAGGCCGCCGCAAGGGACTTCCGCCACGAGGCGCTTCGTGGCGAGGCGGCGCGGATTGGCGCCCGCTTCATCCTCATAGCCCATACCCGGAACGACGCCCTTGAAAACACGCTGCTCCGCATACTTCGTGGGGCCGGTCCCGCCGGTCTTGCCGCGATGCCGGAACGTGCGGGCGCAATCCTCCGCCCGCTTATAACGCTGGATCGCGGTGAAATATGCGCATACCTGCGGGAACGCGGCATTACATGGCGTGAGGATTCGTCTAACAATGACGAGCGCTACCTGCGTAACCGTGTCCGCCTCCGCCTCGTCCCGCTGCTTGACGAACATTTTCCTGACTGGCGCAAGACCGTTGCCGCACTGGCGGAAACCCAAGCGCTTACCGCCGAATTCCTGGCCGCTGAGGCGGCGCGCCGTATAGACTGGGTCGAGGAGCCGGGCGGAAAATTAAGCTGTGCCGTCTCGCGCTTCGCGGCGGAGAGCCGCATGATTCGTGAGGAGGCGCTCTTTGGGGCTTATGACCGAATCAATTCAACGGATAACGTGGCTGACGGCAACGGCGCGGACGAGATGCCCTCACGCGCTGTCCTGCCGCGCCGCGCCACACTCCGCGATTTTTCCGGCAAAATCGCGGACGGCCAAACAGAACTTCCCGCCCAAACCCCTGGCGGTATGACGATAGAAGCAAAAAACGGCAGGATCACCGTTACGTCCCGTAAACAAAAGCCGCTGGAAGAATGTGTCTCAATACTGATCGACAGGCCCGGCCTGTACAGGTTCAAAAATTTTTCGATAGAATGTATCGCTGGAAACGGCGCCACCGGAAGCTGCCGTTTGATCGTGCGTGAAGTAAAACCCTGATACATTGCAATGGCCTTTTCCAACCGTTTACCCATGCGATTCGGGATCGGGCCGCGGGCACTGTCAACAAGTTAAGAATTTCTGTCCGCAGATTTCACGGATGCGCTATTTGTATAATCAGCCGCTCGTCCGCCAACCCTGCAACAAAGGGCAAGCCGCTTCGCGGCTTGTGATGCAAACTCCTACCATTGTTGTGGGGCGGTACGAGGACGCCCCGGTTTTGGGGTAGCTGTAGCCGCCGCTTGCGGCGGTTACAGCGTAGGTGGCGCGGCAAAAAAGGCGACGGTATGCCAAAAAAGGCGCGGAAATTGCGCCCTCCTTCTTATTAAGGAATCATTGTTTCCGTCAGTCAAAGACCACCAGCAAAGCCGGTGGCTTGATTTTATGAACCGCCTAAAGGCGGTTGGTTTCCATGTTTTGAACAACCTAACTTGTCTAGCCGTTTGTCTTAGGTCTCCTGCTCCCTTATATACCTAAATTCCCTGCTGGAATGTGAACCTACGTCCGGTACCGGCAGGGCATAAACGAAACACGCATCGTGTTCCTCAGCGGGGCCCCGTCAGGTACCCGCAACCGGCCCATCCCAAGAGTGTCCTTATATCTCATAAATGCCTTTTCGCACCACGTCTTTCTTCCGGTAAATATCGTGAGCTTCCTGGACGGACATACTTTCGTTTCCGATAATCACCACCCACCCGCAACTTGACAGTTCCCGCTCCAGCGCATCCTGACGTATCATTACATCAGTTCCTGCGCCCGCGCCATATACGGAAAGGTATTTTTTAATATTCTTTTCAAAACCGGCAGATTTTCCTCCCCGCACTTGCTCTTTAAGCCGCAAGGTATGCGGATACCCCCCCCCCCCCCCCACTCGCCTAAAAGCGGGGCTTACGCCTTTCTTGGGGGGCGGCTTGCCTGCCCGTTCGTTTTTGCCGTTTGGCAACCGTGCCATTTCGTTTACGTCAAGCGGGACAGGGCCTGTCCCCGTCCCGCCAATTCCCGGCTGTGAAGTGCGCCGGGAGGTACGCCGGTTATTCGTCAAACCACTCGGCGAAACTTCCGGTATAGCCCTGGTTGTCGCCGCTGATGTATTTGATGACATCATCATGGTGGCCTTTGGACTTATCGCCGTTTTGGTAGTGGAAATAGAC
>JAIRMP010000273.1 GCA_031258615.1 Spirochaetaceae bacterium
GGAGTTTCGCGCAACTCTACGAGTTGCTTTTGCGAAACTCCACGCATTGTTGTGGACGCGGTTGTGAAGACGAAAGATACGGTGTACATATTCGAGTTCAAGCTGGAGGGGGCCGGGACTGCTGAGGAAGCGCTAAGGCAGATAGATGACAAGGGATACGCGATTCGGTACACGGCGGACGGCCTCCGCATTGTAAAGGCTGGCGTAGTGTTTGACCCGGAAAAGAGGACGATAAGCGAATGGATCGTCCGCGATAGCTGATTGCCTTCCCAAAAACCTTGACTACCGTCCCCCGCTTTGATTAAGGGCATTGAGAAAGCGGAGGGCTGTCTCCTTGTCTTCGCCGGGGCCAACGCAGGAGGGGCAGCCCGATTTGCAGGGGCAGGCCGCCAGGCTCTGGTATGCGGCGGCAAAAATATCGGGACAGCGTGTAAAGATCGCCTCGGAGAGGCCGGTTCCGCCGGGATACTTGTCGTAGATGTACAGGGCCGCCTTGCCAAAGTGGGGGTCGCGTATACGGGCCGTTACACCCAGATCGCGGGCATCGCAGAGCAGGAAGACTCCCGAAATCTGCCTTGCAAGCCGTCCCACCCCGGCCAGCGCGGACGCGGCGGCCTCCTCGCCGGCGCCGGCGCGGAGGCCGCCGCTCTCCCCTCCAAACAGGAGAGCGAGGGCGCGGGTCTGCATCTCCTCTTCCCCCTGGCTTATATCGCCAAAACCTATGTTTTCGTGTGTGTGGAAACGCAGCTTTTTAAACTTTGTTACCTGCGTCCGCACAAGCGCGTCACCCAAAACCGCCGCGGCATCCCCGTACACGGCCTCTTCGTCTTCCGACAGAATCTTTATGTCCGTCTTTACAAGCCCGTCCGTAAAGTAGTTCACCGTGCTTTCCATGACAAACGCCTTGCGGTTCTGTATGTCCAGCTTTGTTACGATGTACTGCGTCCCCCGGTGCAGGTAGACCGCGTTGTCGAACAGCATCTCCTTCGCGCTCGGCCTGTCCATCTCGCCGATCACGGCGTTCCTGCCCGATGTCGTGTCGACTATCACCACGTTGTCCGCTGTCGCCGAGCGGAGGTTCACCCCCTCGGCAGGGTAGGAACGGCTGGCCCAGTACCACTTTGCCGCGCCTGCTGGCGCGCCCTCCCCCGGCGCGTAACCGCCCGTATGCCGGACTATCCCTTCCTCCTCCAACTCGGACAGCACCTCGAACGCCCCCTCACCAAACGGGTTTCCGCCGTCAAATATGACGCCGCCGGGTCGAACTCCGCCGGGCAGCGCGTCATCCGGCTGATCGGCGAAGGGCAGCTCAAACGCGGAGCATTTTACATGGTCAAAGTAGATGTACGGGTTATCGCTGTTGATCCTGCACTCCTCGGCGGTCTTGCGGAAGAACCAGTCAGGGTTCCGCATGATGAACTGATCCAGCGGGGCGGAGGAGGCCACAAAGACCGAGACGGACAACCCTCCCCGCCGGCCCGCCCGCCCTGACTGCTGCCAGAAGGCGTTGAACGATCCGGGGAAGCCGGACACTATGGAAGCGTCGAGCCCGCCTATATCTATGCCCAGTTCGAGCGCGTTGGTCGAAACGACGCCCTGGATATCGCCTGAGCGCAGCCCCCGCTCTATCTCGCGCCGCTCGTTAGGCAGGAGGCCGCCCCGGTACGGTTCTACCCGTATGCCTCGATTGCCGGTGTTGATGTTGGCAAGGTCGTCGTTCACGTAGGCGGCGGCGATCTCGGTCTTTATGCGGGAGTGGGCAAACAGTATCGTTTTTACGCCGGCGCGGAGAAAGGCCAGCATCCAGCGGCGGCTTTCCTGCACGCTCCCGCGGCGTATCCCCTGCGCCGCGTCAACGATTGGCGGGTTGTACAGTATCACGCGCTTTTCGCCGCGCGGCGCGCCGTTGCTGTCAACAAGCGTAACGTCTTCTCCTGTCAGCGCGCCGGCAAGCTCCGCCGGGTTGGAGATCGTTGCCGAACAGAGGATGAAGCGCGGCCTGGAGCCGTAAAACGCCGCTACCCGTTTTAGGCGGCGTATCACGTTTGCCGTGTGGCTGCCAAAGACACCTCGGTAGGCGTGCGCCTCGTCAACCACGACATACTTGAGGTTGGCAAAGAACTTTATCCATTTTGGGTGATTCGGCAGTATACCCTGATGGAGCATATCGGGGTTGCTTATCACGATGCGCCCCCGTTCCCGCGCCGCAGTCCGTAGCGAGGCTGGCGTGTCCCCGTCATAGGTAACGGCGCGCACAGGAAGGTATTCCCTGCCGTCCCGCAGCAGCAGCTCATTCAGCGCCGCCTGCTGATCCTGCGACAGGGCCTTAGTCGGAAACAGGTACAGCGCCCGCGCCCTGCTGTCCTCCAGCAGAGCCTGAAGCACGGGCAGGTTGTAGCAGAGCGTTTTCCCCGAAGCGGTGGGGGTAACGACCACGACGCTGCGTCCCGCCGCCGCCTCGTCAAACACCTCCGCCTGGTGCGTGTATACCTTTTCGATCCCGCGTTCCCGCAGCGCCCGTTTAAGCCTCTCGTCCAGACCGGGCGGAAAGTCCGCGTACCTGGCCGCCTCCGCCGGAATCAACCGGTTTTCAACGATATTCGGCTCGAACGCGGCAAGCACGGCCTTTAGTTTTTTTTCGCTGTCCTCGGTGGTAATCATCTCTGTTTCACTTAAAAATTATACGATCGCGCCGCTATATACAACACATAGATCAGACCTGGTATCCCGACAACATTATAACGCGGGTACTCGCAATGACGAGGTGGAACGCGGCAGGCGGGCTGGATTGCTTGGCGCCTTAGCGGGCGCTGGCAATGACGGGGGGGGGGGGGGGCAAGCTGCTATTCAGGAATCTCGTAAACCCCTTCCAGAATGTGCTTTGGCTGGTAGGGAAAGCGCGGAATGTCTTCCCTGGAGGTGACGCCTGAAAGAACCAAAACTGTCTCGATCTCGGACTCAACCCCGGCGACAATGTCCGTGTCCATCCTGTCCCCTATTATGGCCGTATTTTCCCGCAGGGCGTTGAGCCGGCGCAGTCCGTGGCGCATGATCAGCGGGTTGGGTTTACCAACAAAGTAAGCCTTGACGTTGGCGGCCAGTTCTATCGGCGCAACCAGTGATCCGCAGGCCGGCACTATGCCGCCCTCCGTGGGGCCGGTCAGGTCAGGGTTTGTGCCGATAAGCCGGGCGCCGCCGATTATCAGTTTAACCGCCCGTTCCAGCGACTCCAAACTGTAACCCCGGCCTTCGCCCACCACCACATAATCCGGGTTGACGTTGTTCATCGTGAATCCCGCATCGTACAGGGCCTGAATGAGGCCCGGCTCGCCTATCGTATAAACAGAACCGCCGGGGCGCTGGGTGGCGAGAAATGCCGCTGTAGCCAGGGCGCTTGTGTAGAAATGTTCCGGATCCACCTCAATACCCAGACGGGACAGTTTTTGGGCGAGTTCCAGCGGGGATCGTTCACTGGAATTGGTTAAAAAGAGGAATTTCTTGTTGTTACCGATAAGCCAATCCACAAATTCCGCGGCCCCCGTTAGCAGCCGGTTACCGTGATAGATGACGCCGTCCATATCAATAATAAAGGCTTCTTTTGATCGTATACGGTGCATTTTGTTGTCAGATTCCATGCGATAACTATACCGCCCCGGTGATGTTTTTGCAACTACCGGCAAGCCAGCCTGCACCAAACGTACGCCAATGGCTGAGGCGCCGTCCTTGCGATACGCTAAGCGTGAAAGAGAACGGTTACACGCTTCGGCCTGAAGTTTGCGTCACAAGCCGCGAAGCGGCTTGCTTTGCGCAAACTTCAGGACTTTTTCCCGGCTTCGATGTGCGCCGGGTTACACACGATTAGGTAACACCAGTGAAAGTCGCGCCAGCGGCGATAGAACTGTCGCCAGAGGAGGCGCCGGTAAGCGTCGCTTCAGCGGTAGTCGTGGTCAAGGTGCCGGTGCTGTTGGTAAGGCTAGAGCTAGCGCCGCTCAATACCGCTCCACCAATAGCATCGGTAGTATCACTGGCGGCAAGTGTTCCCGGATTGTTGGTAAACACCCCGATGGTCGCGCCGGTTGCCAGAACCAGTTTCGAGGCGTTGCCAAGCCCGATAGCGTCTGTGGTGTTGCCGCTTGTTCCCAGCACGATTTTGGCTGTTGCCGGGGCTTCTAGGCTGGATGTGTCGGAGGTTGTGCCGTTGCCCACTGTAATTGCGGACGCGCCGTTACCGAAAACTACACCCCTGCCAGTAGTTGCGTTTTTGAGCGTGTAGGTCGCCGTGGTCGTGGTACTCGTGAGCAGGCTTAACGCGGTGTTCGCCGCCCCGATAATCAGCCCCTTATCCCCGGTGGCCGCCGTCGCTATCTCGTCCCCGGCTGTCTTTGCGGTAATGGTAACCTGCCCGGCCGCCGTATATGTGCCAGCGCCGAATTTGCTGTTAGGCAGAGCGACAGACCCGTCTCCC